>CAYJNF010000126.1:0-8861 GCA_964370915.1 uncultured Chitinophagales bacterium | reverse complement strand
GTATGGTTTTGCCTATAGCGTCTACTCGTATACGAATCTCATGAGCGACACGGGTGTGTTCGGCACCTATATGGCAACCGACAAGAAAAATATCTCCAACTCAATCGAGTTAATTCTCAAGGAACTCAATCGGCTCAAGGCAAAACCGGTTCCGAAAGCGGAGTTGGATCGTACGAAGTCGCAAATCAAAGGCGTCATGATGCTGGGACTTGAGAACATGTCGGGAAGAATGATGCGGCTGGGTTCATCGGAATTGTATTTCGAAACGTTCACCTCGCTCGACACGATCCTCAAGAAAGTTGACGCCGTGACATCGGAGTCAATCCAGAATGCAGCAAACGATTTGTTCAAGGAAGAGAAGTTTTCCACAGTAATTGTCCGACCGGTGTAGTCCATCCTATGATTGGTCTTCAGAATCTAAATCCCAACCTTCTGAAAGCGGAGTATGCTGTTCGAGGCCCGATCGTCACCCGCGCACAGCAACTCGAAGAGCAGGGACGAAAAATCATCTACTGCAACATCGGTAACCCGCAGGCCCTGAAGCAGAAGCCACTGTCGTACATCAGACAAACGTTGAGTCTGCTCGAGTATCCCGAGTTGCTGAACCAATCTGAAACGCTGAAACACTATCCAAAAGATATTGTCGAACGTGCGCGGATGATATTGGAAAAGCATCCTCCGGGCACCGGCGCGTACTCGCAGAGCGCAGGCATCCCGTTTATTCGGAAGGCCGTGGCGGATTTCATTGCGAAGCGTGACGGTATTCCCGCCAGCAAAGATCACATCATCCTCACCGATGGCGCAAGCAAGGGCGTGCAGGCAGCGATTCTTGCACTTCTGAGGAATCCCAACGATGGATTCATGATTCCAATCCCGCAGTATCCATTATACAGCGCAACGATTGCACTCTACGGTGGGAAACAGATTGGCTATTTTCTGGACGAGTCCACCAACTGGCAGTTGAACGAAGCGGCATTGGAAGAGAGTATCGCACAAGCTAAGCGTGAGGGTGTGCATCCTGTGGCAATTGCCGTGATCAATCCCGGCAACCCGACCGGCAGTGTGCTGACGTATGAGAACATTCACATGGTCGTCGAGTTCGCGCGACGGCATAACCTGTCGATTATCGCGGATGAGGTGTACCAGGAAAACGTATACGATCCGAAAAGCAAGTTCTATTCATTTGCCAAAGTGATGTTCGACTTGAATGAACGCGACATTACGTTGTTCACCTTCCATTCGGTGTCGAAGGGATTTCTTGGCGAGTGCGGTCATCGGGGCGGGTATGTGGAGTTCCGGAATATTCCATCGGATGTTCTGTCCGAGATGATCAAGCAGCAGAGCATCAGCTTGTGCGCAAACGTGAGCGGGCAAATAAGCACGTACATGATGGTCGATCCGCCAAAGGCTGGAGATGAGAGTTACGAAACGTACATCAACGAAAAGAATGCCGTTCTCTCATCCCTCAAAAAGAAATCCGAAATCCTCTTCGAGAACATCAACAAGATCGAAGGGATGCTGATGGAAGTCCCACAAGGGGCGATGTATGCGTTTGTGCGGTTTGAACTCCCACCGGAACAGGGCGTTGACCTTGGGTTGATGAGTATGGAAGAGCGGCGAAAATACGAACAGGAACGCGATGAAGCGTATTGCATGACGTTGCTTGAAGAGACCGGAATCTGTGTCGTTCCCGGCTCGGGGTTCGGGCAGCAACCCGGAACATTCCACTTCCGGACGACATTCCTGCCGCCGCAGGGTGAAATTGAAGAGCTTGTGAAAAAACTGAAGATGTTTCATGAGAACTATACGCGCCCGGCATTGGCCTCTCCGGCATGAGCGCGGGCATTGAGTAAGGAATTTGCATGGCGAAGATAACGATTGACGGAAAAGTATTTGAAGTAGATTCGAAGCGAACGATCATCGAAGCGGCGCGGGAGAATGGCATTGAGATTCCGCATTTCTGCTGGCACCCGAAGCTCTCGGTGTCGGGAAATTGCCGCATGTGTTTGGTCGAGGTGGAGAAGATGCCGAAGCTGGCGATTGCCTGCGCAACGCAAGTAATGGACGGCATGGTTGTGCAGACGGCAACCCCGAAAGTGATTAACGCACGCGAAGCAGTGATGGAATTCCTACTTATCAATCACCCGCTCGATTGCCCGATCTGCGACGAGGCGGGAGAGTGCAAGCTTCAGGACTACGCGTACAAGTACAGCGTTGGCGCCAGCCGTTTTGACGAAAGCAAAGTTCACAAGCCAAAGCGCGTTGAGTTGGGGCCCAACGTCCTTCTGGACACCGAGCGATGCATTATGTGTTCGCGGTGCGTCCGCTTCTGCGAGGAGATTGCTCAGAAACCGCAGCTCACATTCACGCAACGCGGGACCCACCTTGAGCTGACGACATTTCCCGGCGAGAAGCTGGACAATCCGTACTCGATGAATACGATCGACATCTGTCCGGTCGGCGCGTTGACATCCCGCGACTTCCGCTTCAAAGCGCGCGTGTGGGAGATGTCGTCGACCGAAACCGTATGTCCGGGTTGCGCGCGCGGCTGCAACATGTACTCGTGGGTTCGCAATAATGAAATCCTTCGCCAGACTCCGCGGTACAATCCTGAAGTGAACGAATACTGGATGTGCGATGTCGGCAGGCTCGAGTCATTCAAACACGTGAATGTTGCCAACCGGGTCAAGTCGCCCATGATCAAGAAGAACGATCAGTTGGTGGAGATCGGGTGGGATGAAGCAATCGCCAAGGCAGCGTCCGAGTTCAAGGGATTCAAGAAATCAGAGATTGCAGTGATCGGGTCAGCGTATGACACGAATGAGGACAACTATCTTCTTCAGAAGTTTGCGACAGATGTTCTTGGAACGCGTCACATCGATTTTGCCCGGCACGTAGATGAAGGAAGTCAGGATGATATTCTCCTCCGTGCCGACAAGACACCCAACACGCTCGGTGCAGCGACGGTTGGCGTTCGGCCGCGCGAAGGCGGACTGACCTTTGACTCCATCATTAAAGGAATCAAAGAGGGAAGCATCAAAGCTCTCTATGTCGTGGATGACAACATTGCTGTGGATCCGCGGGTGGCTGATGCCTTGGACCGACTTGATCTTCTCGTCGTGAATTTCTCTTTTGAGAATGAGACGACTCGGCTTGCGGACATTCTCTTCCCGAGTGCGACGTTTGCCGAAAAGAACGGTACGTTTACGAATTTCCAGGGGCGCGTGCAACGGATCCGTCCTTCGGTCGCAACTCTTGATCAGGATCGTTCACTCGATGGGTTTGCGATGAGCCGACTGGACAAGTTCGGGTCGCAGTTTGATCGTTGGGCCAAAGGCGCAAAACGCGACGCCCGTCCGACATGGAAGACAGTTGCCGGCATCGCATCGCTGATGGGTGCAAAGTACAAATACAACACTGCAGAAGATGTGTTCAATGAACTTGCTGCTAACGTTCCGGCATTCAAGGGAATGACGTACCGGAAAATCGGCAACAGGGGTTTGATGTTGAAGCAAAAAGAAAGCGTTCCTTCTCCCATTACTGCATAGCGATTGAATATGGAGTTTTTGATTATATCGTTGATAAAAGTGGTCACTGTTATGGCGGTGGTTTTGCTCGTCGTAATGAACCTTGTCTATGTGGAACGCAAGGTCAGCGCGGCCATTCAGAATCGCATCGGTCCGAATCGCGTAGGTCCGTGGGGGTTGCTGCAATCGCCCGCCGATGTGTTGAAGCTCTTCATCAAAGAAGATATCGTTCCCGCGAAAGCAACGCGTTTCGTTCACACGCTCGCGCCGATTCTCTCGATTGCCGTGGCGATGGTAACAATTGCCGTTGTGCCCTTTGGGAACACGATCGAGTTGTTCGGTTACCAGATCAAGTTGATGATTGCAGATGTGAACATCGGCATTCTGTACGTGTTGGCGCTGACGTCACTCGGCGTGTATGGTGTTACACTGAGCGGATGGTCATCGAACAACAAGTATTCGTTGCTTGGTGGTTTACGTTCGTCAGCCCAACTCATTAGTTATGAACTGTCAATGGGACTGTCTATTATCGGTGTCATCATGGTGACCGGAAGTCTTGAATTGGACAGAATCGTGGAGGCGCAATCCCACGGACATTGGTTTGCATTCGTTACGCCAATCGGCTTCATCACGTTCGTCGTCGCCTCGTTCGCAGAGACAAACCGCTTGCCGTTTGATTTGCCGGAAGCGGAACCTGAACTTGTCGGCGGCTACCATACAGAATACTCCGGCATGAAATTCGGAGCCTTCTTTCTCGCCGAGTACTCGAACATGATTACATCGAGCGCGTTGATTGTCACACTCTTTCTCGGCGGCTGGCAATTGCCCTGGGTCTATTCGTGGGGCTTATCGCCATTCTGGGTAAGCATACTGCAGGTTCTCACGTTTGTTGCAAAAGTCGGATCGATGCTTTTCTTCTACATCTGGATCAGGTGGACAATCCCGCGATTCCGCTACGATCAGCTTATGAACCTGGGGTGGAAGGTGATGCTGCCACTCGCGCTGTTGAACTTGTTTGTCACCGGAACACTACACTTCGTGTTCCCGTCGATCTGGTAAGGGATTCTGATTCTTTTTTTTGAGGTTTGAATGTCGTTTGCTCCCAACGGTCAGAAAACAGTTAAAGAAGCGACACAAGTGCGCAGCAAAGATCTCTCGCTCATGCAGCGCACGTACATTCCTGAAATTCTGAAAGGAATGGTGTTGACCTTCACGCAGATGCTGAAGCCAAAATTCACGCGGCAGTATCCGGAAGAGCGGTACAACCCGCAGCCATCGTATCGCGGACGCCCTGTGCTCGTCGAGCAGAATGGTGTTGAGCGTTGTGTTGCGTGCGGACTGTGCGCGCGTGTATGCCCTGCCCTGGCAATCGAAGTGCAGGCCGCTGAAACTGATTTGGAAAAAGAACGCTATCCCGAGCGATTCGAGATCAACATGCTGCGTTGCATCTTCTGCGGTTTCTGCGAAGAGGCGTGCCCCGAGGAGGCAATCATCATGAGCGACGAGTACGAACTCGTGTTTCGCAAGCCGGAAGATGCGATCTATGGCAAAGACAAGCTGCTGATGTCCACCGAGAGACTCAAGACAAGGCTGGAATTCCTGAAACAATCACGCTAACAATGTTTGCAACGGGCGAGGGAGCGAGACACTCCCTCGCAGCGTTTTTCAGCCGTAAGTCTGTCATTCCCGCCGATGCGTGCCCACCGACTTTTGGAAATCAGTACCGTTTTTGGTTAATTACGCATGCTTGCTCATGTTTTTTCCCCACTCTCAGTCTATGGATGCTCTGTGGTTTGAAATACTGGGTGTTATCATCCTGATTGCGTTGGTAGGATTTTTTTCCGCCAGTGAGGTTGCAGTGCTCTCTACACGCAAGAGCAGGATGCAGGAGTTGTTTGAAAATGGAAACAAGAAGGCAGGCATTGTGCTTGACTTCCAGTCGAATCCCGAACAGTTTCTCGCCACAATTCATGTGGGCGTTATTTTTTCCTTGACCCTCGCAGCCGGACTCGGCGGCGTCATGGGGTTTCAATATCTCGTGCCGGCGCTCGCCTCAAGCCAGACGCGATGGATCAGTGAAGGAAGCAGCTGGATTTCCCTCGGCATCATTGGCGTGAGTATTGGAACTTCCGTTGTTGTCTTCGGTGAGCTTGTCCCCAAATCTCTTGCCCTTCGTTTTCCCGAAGTAGTGGCTGTACGCGTCGCCACGCCAATTCAAATTCTCTCGAGCTTCTTCCGGCTTCCCGTGAAGATGCTGACCTGGGCAAGCAATATTCTGCTGAAGCCGTTCAAGGATCAAACCACGTTCACCGAGTCGCGAATCTCGGAGAACGAATTCAAACTGATGCTCGAAGAGGGGACGAAGACAGGCGTAATTGACAAAACCGAGCATGAGCTTATCGAGAGCATCTTCGAGTTCACTGACACGACGGCAAAAGAAGTCATGATCCCGCGGCCCGACGTTGTGGCACTCAGTCTTGATTCACCTCGTGAAGTTGCCGTACGCAAGGTGCTGGAGGAGGGGTACTCGCGTATGCCCGTGTACAAGGGAACCATCGACAACATTGTCGGCATCATGTACACCAAGGACATTCTTGGCCTGATGGAATACAAGAACGTTATCATCATTCATGATATTCTTCGGCCTGCGTACTTCGTTCCCGAAACAAAAAAGATCAGCCAGCTCATGCGCGAGCTACAGCAGCGCAAGCTACACATGGCGGTCGTCATTGACGAGTTCGGTGGCACTGCCGGCATTATTACGATGGAAGACATTCTCGAGGAAATTGTTGGTGAGATTCATGATGAGTACGATGAAGAGGTGAAGGATATCGAGACGGCGTCTGACGGCTCATTCCTTGTCAACGCGAGAATTTCGATACATGATTTCGTTACGCGCTTCCATGTCGAGTTGCCGGAAACCGATGAGTATGAGACCATGAGTGGTTTTCTGCAAAAGCATACCGGTCGCATTCCCGAGCTGAACGAGGAAATCCGCTACAATAACCTGTCCTTTACGGTCATCAAAAAGAGTCAGCGCCGAATCAGGCTCGTTCGCGTCAAGAAAGTTCAACTCCTTGCCGAAGATGTCGTCTCTCAACACGGCACGCTGTCATCATGATCCAATCTCCACTTCCTCATCCCGGCGAGACATCCGAGAGCCCACATGCATGTTACTGAGTGCCTTACGCACAGTAAGCTCGGCGGCGGACAAACGATTATCCTGACACTTGTTCGACAGTTGCAAAGGCTTCATCCCGAGATTCATTTTTCAATCATCCTGCCTGCCGGTGGAGTGTTTGTCGATCGGTTTAAAAATCTGGGCGTGCAGGTTGTGGAACTCCCGTTTGATTCCATCTCGCCAGTGACAGCGACCCGAACGTGGAAGACACTTCTGCAGCTACGTCCTGATGTGATCCATTCGCATGGCAAGGGCGCCGGGTTGTATGCGCGCTTGTTCTCGCGCAAAGGGATCCGGGCAAGACGCGTGCATTCCTATCATGGATTCCATCCACCGGAATTTCGTCTCGGCTCGGCGCTTTACCGTGCCGTTGAATCGCACTTACTTGCCCACACCGATGCGATCATCTCTGTCTCGGAAAGTGAAGGATCGGAAATTCGGCAGACGTTTCCTGGATTTGGCTCAACGGTTACTGTGATTCCGAATGCGGTTGACTGTGAAGATCTTCACACGCGTTCATCCTGTCCGCTTCCCGCGGAGCTGGATTCCTTTCTCCATGCAAACCACGGTCGCTGCATCGTGACGATGATAGCCCGCAACGACGAAGTGAAAGATTATCCGCTTGCGTTGCGAGTGGCCCATCTGGCGTTGGAACGAACCCCGCATGTCTCATTTGTTTTCGTGGGAATTGATCCCTCGGATGCGGATTGTCTTCGGCTTTGTCGGCAGAATCCGACCAGGGTCTTTGTCCGCAGTGCCTTGGATGATACATCATCGCTTCTACGCAGATCCACTGCAATCATGTTGACATCGAAAAAGGAAGGCAACCCCCTGGTTGTGCACGAGGCATTTTGCTTTGGCAAGCCGGTAGTGGCGACGAACGTTGAAGGCATTCGCGATGTTATCCAGCACGATGTGAACGGGCTTCTTGCTGCGCAGGAAGAGGATCTTGCTTCTGCCATAGAGACAATGGCGATGCGGAAGGATGTTTACGAACGCCTTGCCCGCAACGCTGCCGAAATAGCTTCGAGGGTCAGCGCTGCAGAATGGGCGGGTCGCTACTATCGCATCTATACTCACGGAGTGGAGTAAGGGTATGCCAATCGTGAGTGTTGTGCTTCCTGTGTATAATGGTGAGAAATTCTTGCGGGAAGCGATAGAGAGCATACTGTGCCAGACGTTCGGTGATTTTGAGTTTATCATTATCGATGATGGCTCGCGTGATGGCACCATTTCTATTATCCAATCACATCACGATAAGCGAATCCGGCTTTTTCAAAACGCGACGAACCTCGGTATCATTCACACCCTGAACAACGGGCTTGCGGAGGCTCAGGGAAAATACATTTGCCGGATGGATGCTGACGACATTGCCGAGCCAGAACGATTGCGCGAACAGGTGCACTTTCTCGAAGCCAATCCCCGAATAGCAATGGCGGGATCGAATGTACGGACTATCGACGAGTCTGGAACTGTAATGGGAATTGAGCAGTATCCTCAGACGAATGAGGAAATCCGAAAAGCGATGTTCGTTCACAATCCGTTTGCACATAGCACAGTGATGATCAGACGCGATGTGCTCGACGTTATGGGGCAATACGATCATCGCTTTCTGCATAATGAAGACTACGATTTGTGGCTTCGCATCGCATCACGATATGAAGTTGCCAATATGGCGCAGCCTCTCTTAAAAAGACGCCTCCATGGCGAAAGCATTACCGGCGCAAAGAACACACAACTCACCGGATATCGGATCAGAACATTGGTCCATGCAATCATGAACTATTTCCGCAACCCGCTTTTGTTGGTGTACATCGTTCGCCCAACTGTGGCGTACGCATATCGAAGCCTGAAGGGAGTAGTGGCGGGTTGATGGAGCACATTTCGGTAATCATCCCAACATTCAACCGGAAGGTCCTCGTTGCGCGGTGTGTCGAATCGGTACTCGCCCAGACGCTTGCACCGGTCGAAGTGATTGTTGTTGATGATGGATCGGATGACGGAACGGGAGACGCGTTAGCGAGTCAATTTGGTAAAGATGTTAAGTATCTTCGTCTCGAGCATCGTGGACTGCCTTCCGTGGCACGGAATGCCGGCATCGATAAATCGCGCGGAACATATATTGCCTTTTGCGATTCAGATGACTGCTGGCT
>CAYJNF010000125.1:0-8932 GCA_964370915.1 uncultured Chitinophagales bacterium | reverse complement strand
CAGACCCGGATCAAGCGGAATCGGATTGCCGTATTGATCAGTTCCGTAGAGCGTGAACGTAATCGACTCACCGCGATAGATGCGATAGCGCTTGGGGTTCATGTAGATTCTACTCAGCGTGTCCTGTGGCGCGCTCGAAACGACGATCAACGAATTCGACACCAATCGCTCTCCGCCCCCATCCGACGGCGAATTGGCAACCGCGCCGCGTACGACCATCGTTGTTGAACCACCGCCGTCAAGATTCACTGCGCGATCGACGCCAAGCGTCAGCATAAAATTCGCAAGCTGGTGCAACGTCATGCCGGCGCTGGTTGTTTGCCGTCCGTCGACCGTCACCAGAAACAGCTTGGATCCGCTAGCGTTGTAGCCGGCAGCAGTGCGCGGGTGAACCTCGTAGGTGTGAGAGATCTGCCCTTCTTCCTGATATCCCTGATCAACATAGTTCTGTCCGTTGTGAATGATTTTCGGGCCGCCGCCAACCATCTGTGTGATGCGTGCCAATGCTGGTTGCGCTCCCTGATACACCCGAATCGTGTCCCCGACATGCAGTGATGAGACCATGAATGTCTGCGCCGCGCCATGCCCCGACAACACTGCTTTGCCGGCCGGAATTGCCGTGCTTCCGACGCCATTCACAAGTGATTCGACGACGCATTGAAGCGTATCGTTCACGAACCATTCTCCCAACGGACTCACTACAGCTTCGGCTCCAAAAACATTTGTTCCTGTTGACGTGCCATAATATTTGTTGTAGAGAATGAGCTGATCAGTGCCTCGTGTTTGGTTCACACCACTGAGTGCCCTAATCCCGGTTGATGCCACTACCCGGCCGCTGTAACTGACAATGCCAATCCACGGATCTTGCTGTGAAGTAAATGCGACAACCGACCGGTGAATCGGCTTCAACAGAACTTCTCCGTTCCGCACTTGCATGTTGGTCGGAGTTGCACTGTAGTAGTCGCCGTTCGTCGCGCCGATGACGGTGTGCCCGGCAAAACTATTCCGCGCGGCCATTGAGCTTGTCCGCTCAAATCCGGTGAGCCGGTCCAGCGCCTTCACCGACTCCATCGTGATGTAGGGATTGTCGAGGTCAACTTCAAGAACGTTGATGGTCCACGGAACTGTTGGTGCGACAAGTTTCATGTGGATGCAGCCGGGACCGACAGGCAATCGCTGGAGCGTGTCCATCTGGATTTGACCAAAAGACACAACGGAAACGGAGAGCAGGAACAAAAGGGTAGTGATTCTTTTCATGACTGTGCCGATATGTGAATTCTTTTGTGGGATGTGAGGAAAGAAGGAGTTGCAACAAGTTACGGCGGGATACCACGAGAAGCAAGAATGCGCTCTTGTTGCCATCGACACAATCCGGGGACATCGAAACAAAGGGATCGAGACCGGCCGGGTTGCCCGATCTCGCTCAAGACAATTCGTTCTACATCTTCGGCATTAGGACGGCATCAACAACTTGAATGACGAGGCGCGGCAGTGCTGACAGTGCCAATTCAACGCGGAGGTGTCAACCTCATGCGTTCTCGTCAGACAATCCGAGAAGTTTTTCGGTGAGTCGATCAGGATGGTGAATGAGCGCAGGCAAACATTGCGGACAGATAAAAAAGTCTTTGCCCTGCATACGCAGTGTGACAAGCGGAAAATCTCCATCCGCACGTCCACAACTCAAACACGTTACAGTATTGCCTTTCGGATTCATACCTCTCCTCATTCACTAAAATTTTTCTTTGTTACCTTCTTATGCATTGCGCCTATCTGCTGTAACGCCGCCGAGCCATACCAGGGATGATATTCCAGCACAAGGCGTCCGGCTTTGACCGCCGGATCGGAATTTGCAAGCTCCTCTGCTTCTTTCACCGTCTCGACGTTAAAGACGAAAATCCCGCGCAATTCCGTGTCTTCCATAAAGGGACCAGCAAGGACAAGCTTGCCTTCATCAGCCAGGCGCTTGATGTTTTTCATATGTCCTCGCTGCAATTCATATACTGTGACGGAGTCCTGATCACGATGCGGGCCTGCTTTCAGGAATGCCATTACATATTTCTTCATGCCATAGTCATCAGCATTGAGCTTGCGTGCAAGTGCCGCGTCATACTTCGCAGCGTTCTGTCCCTGGCCGAATCCGACCGCGGCAAACACGAAGATCGTCATAGCCAACCTGGCAGTAATGCGCATCATAGTCCCTCCTCAGAAATGAGATAGCAGAGCATTGCTTCAACAATCGCTCCAAGTTCAAGTTCCCGCGGATTCACTTTGTCAATAGTGTCGTTGTCTGAATGATGGTAATCAAAATACCGGTGACTGTCGACGTTCAAGCCGAATCCGGGAACGCCGGTGTCAAGAAGTGGAGCAATGTCAACGCCGCCATAGCCTGGCTCAATCCGACCGGCTTCAAATACATCGAAGTACTTCTTCCATCCCTTCACCTTTTCCACAACAGCGGAATCGCCAGCCACGGTGAATCCTCGCGGCGTGAATCCGCCGCGGTCTGACTCCAATGCGGCGACATGTTTCTCACCTTTTCGCTCGGACGCGACAGGATACGCACGACCACCGCGATTGCCGTTCTCTTCGTTCATGAACATCACTGCGCGGATCGTCCGCTTCGGACGAATGCCGATCTTCTTGAGGAGGTTCAAAACTTCAATAGCTTGCGTACAGCCAGCCCCGTCGTCATGGGCACCTTGACCCTTATCCCAACAGTCAAGATGTCCACCCACCACGATAACTTCGTTCGGTTTCTCCGAACCGGTGATCTCTCCGACGACATTCGAGGATTCAACATCGGGAAAAGCTTTGCACGTGAGCGTCATACGCACGCGCACTGTTTGCCCCCGTGACAACAACGCGGTCAAAGCCTCCGCTCCCTCAATACTGATCGCAGCGCCGGGAATTTTCTTTACGGTGTCGGCATAGTTCAACGAGCCGGTATGCGGAACATCATCGGGCCTGCCGGTCATCGAGCGAACCAGAACCGCTACAGCGCCAGCCTGCGCTGCGGCAATAGCACCCCTGCTTCTCTGATCTACCGCCCCGCCGTACGAGGCAAACGTATTTATCTTTGTCGGATCAAATGGCCTGTTGTAAAAGACGATCTTCCCTTCTGCTTTCTTGCCCAGCGCCCGCGCCTCATCGAGAGTCTTCACCTCAATCACATCGGCTTCGATGCCTGATTCAGGCGTGGCGATACTTCCGCCGAGGGCGCAGATTGAGAGCTTCTGCACTCTCATTGACTGTTTGCGCTTCAATGAAGGAGTCTGAACAATGAACGCCTCCTCCTTGCCTCTCACCCAATGCGGCACCATGATCTTTTCAAGATGAACGTTGTCGAAGTCGCGATCGATCATCATTTGCTTTGTTACCTGAACGGCTTTCGCGGCATCCTCGTACCCGCTCAAACGATGGGGTGCCTTCTTGCATAGCTCGGACAACATCTCGAAGGATTCCGGCTGAGAAAGTCCTTTCTCAAGAAGTTTCGTGGCAACGGTTTCATGATTTGACTGTGCGAAGCACGATTGGACCGCAACAACCTCAACGAACAACGCGACAATAAGGAACTTCCATACACTCATGTTTTCCTCACCTAAATAAAATACGGAGATGCCCGGCACGAACTCTCCCAGAGAATGCTGCTACACCGCGTAGCGCTTCTTGATTCCCGGAATAAGATACTCGTTGAATGAACGTGCTTCGTCATATGCCGGGTTCCATCCCCAATCGGCGCGTGCAGCCGAATCATCAACATCAGATGGCCAGGAATCGACAATCGCCTGCCGTTTGTCATCCGGCGAGAATCTGATCTCCGCGTTGGGGAACGCCTTTTTCACAATCGTAAAGATCTCTCCCGCAGTAGGACTGAAGCTGCCGATATTGTACACTGTTGAGCTGAGCTTCTCCTTCGGTGCGTCGTGCAACTTCAGCAACGCCGTGATGGCATCGGGCATTGCCATGAACGGGATGGCAACATCTTCCCGCACAAAACATGAGTAGGGCTTCCCTTGCGCGGCGGCGTGCAGCATTTCCGGCGCGTAGTCGCTTGTGCCTCCGCTCGGCACAGTCACCGCGCTGATGAGTCCGGGAAAGCGGATCGAGCGAAAATCAACTCCACCGTTCGCCGTATTGTCTGAGGCGAGCTGTCGGTAGTGTTTGGCGTAGTAGCGTCCGAGATGTTCGCAGTACAGCTTGTTTGCACCGTACATGGTCGAAGGATAATTCCATTCCGCTTCTTTCACTTTGCCGACTTGTTTTTTGGTTTGCGTGTTCGGCAGCCCGTACACGGCAATGGAACTTGGGAACATGAACTTCACCGGCTGTCCGTGCCAACGCGACTGTTCAATCGACAACTTGAGCAAGTTCAACGTTCCCTCGACGTTGACACGATGAGCCGCCTCCGGCGTAAATTCAGCGCGCGTCGAGAGAAGCGCCGCGAGATGATAGATGCTATGCACTTCATACTCGCTCTGCATCCGCTCAAGCAAGCGCGTTTCAAGAATGTCTCCGACAATGACGTCAGTACACTTCTTCTTGATCGACTCATCCAGTGGCCGCACATCAAGTGCAATAATGCTGAATGCACCGTGTTCGGCAAGGGCATCTATCAGGCCATGACCCATTTCACCATTGGCGCCCGTGACGAGAACTGCGGGCTTTCGAATTGTTTCACTCATAAGATTCCGTTGTGGAGGTTCAGTTGAAATTGTGAGAGCAAGTACCAGGAAAGCAGCTTAGCAGAGAAGCCCGCCGCCTCTCGGCGGCAGGCTCCTGACAATCAGCACGCGCGGGCTGAAGTACCGGGGAGGAACTTGTCCCGCTTCTCCTCGGGTGTTGTAAGATACCTGATCCATTCCCGCAATTCCTGCGGTGGTCTCCCCTTGCGGAGAAAGCCGTCGTATCTTGGGTCGCGCATCGACCCGAGCGTATACTCATCGCTGTATCCCGACACAAACAGGAATGGAGTCTTTTCATACCGCGGCATTTCACGTACCGACCTGTGCAGACGAACACCATCCATCACCGGCATGTACACATCGGAGATAATCATATCAGGCTGGATGACAGAGAGCTTTCGCAGTGCTTCTTCACCATTCTCCGCGGTCAATACATCAAGTCCGTCGGACAACAACACTTCTCGTACCAGCAGACGGAACGCAACTTCATCATCAACAACCAACACAGTCATGTGCGCGCCTCCCCCAAAGGCAAATCATTTCTACAAAATCAAGAAGAGCCGCCCTTCAACGCAACGACTCTTCCATAAATGTCACGATTACTTCTTCTTGATTTCCGGAGTTTCAACTTTCTTTGCATCGACTTTGGTTCCGGTGGCCTTTGTGGATGCTTTCGCCTCTTTCGCTTCGCACTCCTTCATTTCCAGTTCCGTGCAATCTTTCTTCTCGGCACCTTCGTGTGAGCAGCAACCCAATGTAGCTTTTTTCTTTGCCGGCGACTTTGCGTTCTTCTGATCTTTTTCGCCTGCAAGGGCAATGGAGACGATAAGCGCAAGTGCTACCACAAATACAGACAGAATTCGGACCTTCATGATGTTCCTTTCGATAGATACTGGTGAGGGAATGTGAACAATTCCATTTGAATATAGGATTTTTCCTGACAATTTCCGAACAGAACTTCTCTCAGCGTATTCGCCGTCACGCCGGCAAGTACACTCATTGGCAACACTTGTCCAGGTGTAGATAGGCGGCTTCCTCCCGCTTAACGTTGTTTGCATCGTAACCGGCTTTTGCAATTGCGGTTTCGAGCGCGGATAGTGTTAGCATTGAGCTGACATACTCCACATGAGTTTTCTTCTTCTCAAGGTCTACCGACACGTTCTTCACACCATCGATTTCATTTAGCGCGTTCGTAATGGTCGTAACGCATTGGGCGCACTTGATTGTCTTGACATCAATGTCGGTAGAAGCGACTTCGGCCTTGGCAGAGCCGGATTGTTGCTGCCCTGTCTTCTTAGGTTCTGCATTCTGACAACCCACACTAAATGCAGCAACTACAACTACGACGACAATAGATTTCATGACTCTTCCTTCTTTTGTTTGTGATATGATTTTCAATACACGCGGTTTGCAGATCAATCCAACACTCCAACTATCCACCACTCCATCACTCCGCTTTCACAGCGATCGTTCAGAGTAGAGAGCACAAATCGCACTCTACTTCATCCAACTTGCCATCTTCGACAACTCCAACGTTCCTTTCTTCAATGCTCTCTCTTTCATGTAGCTGAAGAGTATTGGGGTTACTATGAGGACATGAATCGTTGAGGTAATCAGCCCGCCGATCATTGGTGCAACAAGTGGCTGCATAACATCAGCGCCAACGCCGGTACTCCACATGATCGGCACGAGGCCGATCAGGCTGGTTCCGACTGTCATGACCTTCGGACGAAGACGAAGCACCGAGCCTTCAATAGTTGCATCAGTGATGTCCTTTTGCGTGATGGCTTCCCGTTGTCCGAGTTTGTGCGCGTGAATCTTCCTATCCAACGCTTCATGCAGGTATACCACCATCACGACGCCTGTCTCAACTGCGAGTCCGTAAAGTGCGATAAACCCAACCCACACTGCAACCGAGAAGTTGTAGCCGAGGATGTAGACGAGATAGACGCCGCCGATCAACGCGAACGGAACAGACAGCATCACCACGAACGCTTCAGTGAATTCCTTCGTCACCAAATACAGCATGACGAAGATAATGAACAACACGATTGGCATGAGGATCGTCAGTCTCTCCTTCGCGCGAATCTGGTTTTCCCATTGTCCGCTCCACTGCACAGTGTAGCCCTTCGGCAATGGGAGATGCTCGCTCAACACATCCTTTGCTTCCGTCACGAAGCTCCCCATGTCACGCCCGCGGACATTGAGAAACACAATCGAGCGGAGCTGCGCATTCTCGCTTGCAATCATGGGCGGACCAGGAACCATGTCAATGGTCGCCAACTGCCCGAGCGGTACATACGCACGCGACGATACTTCGCTTCGCAAGAAACGCGTTTCTGTCGTCGGCACTAGAGAAATCTGCGGAGACGAAATGCGTGCCGTCGATTTGCCCCACGACGACTCACTGCCTCCCATGCCACCGCCCTGAGCGCCGTTGCTTTCTCCTCCACCTGCCATTGCTGCACCTTCATCGCCCGACTCACTCATGCCACCGCCGGGCTTGTTCACAGGAATGAGCAGACTCTTGAGAGCCTCAACGGTGTTTCTCGATTCGCGAGTGTATCGCACCCGAATCGGGAACCGCTGTCGCCCTTCGATGACGGTGCCGATGTTCTCGCCGCCAATAGCCGTCTCAATAATGTCCTGCACCGTGCCGATGTTGATCCCGTAGCGGGCAACCGCTTCACGATCGATGCCGATGTCGAGAAACAGGCCGCCTTGTGTTCGCTCGGCGTACAGGTCGGCAGCACCGGGGACTGTGCGCAGAATCTGCTCTGCCTGAATCGCAAGACGCTCGAGCGTGTCGAGGTTCGTTCCGAAGATCTTCACACCAAGATCGGTTCGCACACCCGTTGAGAGCATATTGATGCGGTTGATAATCGGCTGCGTCCACCCGTTGCGTACGCCGGGGATCTGCAGTTTCGCGTCCAATTCCGAAATGATGTCGTTCTTCGTGATGCCGGGACGCCACTGGTTTTTAGTTTTGAGCAGAATGATCGATTCAATCATGCTAATGGGCGCAGGATCGGTTGAGGTCTCCGCTTTGCCGGCTTTGCCGAGAACGGTTTCCACTTCTGGAACGGATTTGATGATTGCATCCTGCACCTGCAGAATGCGATTCACTTCCGTGATCGATGCAGACGGAAGCGTCACGGGCATGAAGAGCAGACTTCCCTCATCCAGTGGTGGCATAAACTCCGACCCAATGCTCATGATCATCGGAATAGTGATGAGCAGGGCGATGACATTGACGGCAATTGTCGTCTTCCGGAATTTCAACACCCAATGAATGATCGGCGCATAGATGCGATTCAGAATTCTCGTAATCGGGTTCTGATTCTCTGTTCTGAATTTCCCCCTCGTCAAAAGCGTCATCAACACTGGGACGAGCGTAATGGCAATGATGGCCGAGCCAAGCAACACAAACGTCTTCGTGAACGCGAGCGGTCGAAAGAGTTTTCCTTCCTGTCCCTCAAGCATAAACACCGGAAGGAACGACACGACCATGATCAGCACGGAAAAGAAAATTGCCGGGCCGACTTGCTTTGCCGAGAGAATCGAAATGTCGGTGAAGTCCTTCTTCGTAAGTTCGCCTTTCATCGCTTGCGCATGTGCAACGTTCCGGTACGCATTCTCCACCAAAACAATCGATGCGTCAACAATAACGCCGATGGCGAGCGCGATACCGCCAAGCGACATGATGTTCGAGGTAATGTTAAACACCTTCATGCAGATGAAGGCAATCAACACCGCCACCGGGATTTCAATGATCACCCGAAGCACGCTTCTGAAGTGGAGCAGAAAAATCATCACCATGATGCTCACAACGATTGCCGCTTCCATCAGGGCGCGATCGAGCGTTCCGACAGCCGCCTCAATCAACTCGCTTCTGTCGTATGCAGTTTTGATTGCAACGCCCGGCGGCAGTCCCGGCGTAATCTCCTGGATCTTCTTTTTTACCCGATCAATAACGTCCTTTGCGTTTTCACCATAGCGGGCTACAACAATGCCCCCCACCACCTGCCCTTTGCCATCCTTCTCAAGTGAACCTCGACGAATATCGCCGCCCAGCTGCACCGTCCCAATGTTGCGCACGAACACTGGCGTGCCGTTTGTCCCGCCACCAACAATGATGTTTTCGACATCCCTTGCAGATTGAATGTAACCTTGACCTCGCACGAAATACTCGGCATCGGAGATCTCGAGAATCTTTCCGCCTACGTCGTTGTTTGAACGCATCACGGCAT
>CAYJNF010000124.1:3997-8943 GCA_964370915.1 uncultured Chitinophagales bacterium | reverse complement strand
CCCATCAGCACCATGATGGCGTTGCGGCGTGTTGCAATGCCGTAGATCCCGAGTGCAAAGAGCATTGCACTCACGATCAGAAAGTGCGTGAGACCAACGTGCGGCAACCAGGCAAAGATTTCAGAGACAAACGATTCCATGAAGTTCTCGATTACACTTTTGGTTTTCTTCGTGCAAACATTGCTGCGCCCATGAGCGCGACGAGCAGAATCACCGACGCAATCTCAAACGGAAGCAGATAACTCGTCATGAGCATCACGCCGAGAGTCTTTGTTGTCGACGTGATTGACATTTCAGGCGTGGCAGCGCCTTTCCAGGTTGAATAAAACAACCCGCTCAGCGTTCCGGCAACAATGGCCACGAGAAGGAGCGCCGGAATCGTGTTCATCGTTCCGGTTTTCAATTCAACATTCACCACCTTATTCGTCAGCATGACGCCGAAGAGCATCAGCACAAGGATACCGCCGACGTAGATCAGAATCTGCGTGACGGCCAGGAAATCTGCCTGCAGCAACACATACAATCCGGCAACGCCGAAGAATGTGAACAGCAATGAAAACGCCGAATAGATGATGCTCTTCGAAAAGACGACAATGAAGGCAGACACAACGGTGATGAAAGCGAAGACGAAAAAGACAACATCAAACAATTCCATAACGACTATGATTTGTTTTCAGGATTCGTAGGTGGATCAGTCGGCGCCGGCGCGGGGTTCGCGGCAGGAGCCGGTTTTGAAGCCGGAACGCCGACCGGTTTTGCTCCAACCGGTACTCGTGCGGCTGGAGCGGCGGCGGCCGGCTTTGGAGCAGCAGCTTTCTTCTCGGCTTGCTCTTTTTCATAAGTGGCAAGTTTCGTTTTCGCCGCATCAACTTCGGCCGACGTCATTGTGCCAAACCTGTAGATCAAATTCGTCCGCTCGAACTCCGAGAATTCATAGACGTCGGTCATCTTGATGCATTCGGTCGGACATGGCGGAACACAGAGTCCGCAATAACAGCATTTTGCAATATCAATATCGAACCGCGGGACATAGAGCCGTTTCTTCGTCCCCACCGATGTGAGACCAAGATCGACATCGGGCGTTGACTTCAATGTTTCAATCGTGATGCAATCCACCGGACACGCCATCGAGCATTGGTCGCAGCCAATGCAGTCATCCATGTTGACGTACAGCCTGTTGCGAGCGCGTTCGGGAAGTTTGAGTTTCACATCGGGATACTGAATGGTCACGGCAGGCGTGAACATATGCATGAACGTGATCTTCATCCCGATAAGAACTGTCCAGATGCCTTCCCAAATATTTCTAAAGTATCTGCCCATGAAATCTTCCTTTTATCTGATACTCAACGAATGAGCATCAACCAAAAACCAACGCCGATAACAATCACGAACGAAAATGGAATCAACACCTTCCAGCCAACATACATCAGCTGATCAACGCGCAACCGCGGCAATGTCCAGCGCAACCACATTTGCACGAAGATGAACGCCATGCCTTTGCTGATGAACCAGAAAAATCCCCACCACGGTCCCGACATGAAATCGCCGAACGGCGAGTTCCAGCCGCCGAAGAACATCGTCGCCGCAATCGCGGAGACGGCGAACATATTCGCATACTCTGCGAGGAAGAGAAGGGCGAATTTCATCCCCGCGTACTCGGTATGATAACCGGCAACAAGTTCCGACTCTGCTTCGGGAATGTCGAATGGCGTTCTGTTCACTTCGGCAAGTGACGCGACAAAGTAGATCACGCCAGCAACAAAAAGCAACGGCGGCTTCTGGAACACAAACCAATTCCAGAACCATCCTTCCTGCGCACGATTGATCACCTGAAGGTCAAATGACCCGACAACCATGACCACTGCAAGCAACGAGATCGCGACGGGAATTTCGTAACTGATGATCTGCGACGCAGAACGCAGCGCGCCCAGCAGCGACCACTTGTTGTTCGACGCCCACCCTGCCATCAACAACCCGACAACAACCAGCGAGGAGATCGAAAGGACGTAAAACAGTCCGATGTTGATCTCACTCCCCACATACGCTGCACTGAATGGAATGGCAGCATACGCGGCGAATGAACCGACGAACACCACAAACGGTGCAAGGTTGAAGAGCTTCCGGTCAGCCGCACCGGGAATGATGTCTTCTTTCTGAATTAGTTTCAGGATGTCGGCAATAGTCTGTGCCCAGCCATGCCAGCCACCCGTGCGCATAGGACCAAGGCGATCCTGCATGTGCGCTGAAATTTTTCTCTCCCACCAGACCGCAAAGAGGGCAAACGGAATGATCCACAATAATGGCAGCACCACCATTATCGTGTACACCAGGATTTCGTTTTGAAGGATGTTTATCAGGAATTCTTTCATGACCTTTTCGCACTTACTGCAGATTCAGTTTGTAACTGACCATCAACGATCCACTTCGCCTAACACGATATCGATGCTGCCGAGGATAGCGACCACATCGGCGATCATCGACCCGCGCACCATTGCGGGAAGAGCGGACAGATTCACAAAGCACGGCGGTCGCACCTTCACCCGGAATGGGCTCGATGTTCCGTCGGCCACCACATAGTACCCGATTTCACCTTTGGGAGTTTCAGTTCGCATGTACACTTCACTCGCGTCGGGACGAATCCGCTTGGGAATGGCGGATTGAACGTCGCCCACGGGCATCTTGTCCACCGCCTGCTCAATGATATTCAGGCTCTGCTCCATTTCGTGCACGCGCACCATATAGCGATCCCAACAATCACCGACTGTTCCTTTCAGTCCCTTCCCGACCGGAATCTCGAAATCCAGCTTATTGTACACGGAATACGGGTCATTCTTGCGGACGTCGAACTTGAGGCCCGATCCGCGCAACACCGGGCCGCTCGCACCGTAGTTAACCGCAACATCCGCCGGCAACACTCCAACGTTCGCAGTGCGTTCCACGAAAATTTTGTTGTAGGAGAGGAGGTTATTAAGCTCGGTAATTGTTCCGCGGAACATCTTGCAGAACTTCTTCACTTTGTCCGGGAAATCGGCAGGCACATCGTGCGAGAGTCCGCCGATCCACATGTAGTTGTAGAGAAGGCGTGCACCGCAGGTGTGCTCATAAATGTCGAGAATTGCTTCGCGGTCGCGCATGCAGAAGAGGAACGGCGTAAACGCGCCGATGTCCATTCCGTATGTGCCAATCGCAATCAAGTGACTTGCGATGCGCTGAAATTCCGCCATGATCACGCGAATATACTCGACACGTTCCGGCACTTTGATCTTCAGCAGTTTCTCGCAGGCAACAACGTAGCCAAACTCGGCGTTCATGGCGGCAACGTAGTCCATCCGGTCGCAATACGGAATGACCTGCTGGTAGTTGGTCATGTACTCGGCGTGCTTCTCGAAGCAGCGATGCAGGTAGCCAATATGGGGAATCGCATCGACAACAATCTCGCCGTCAACAATCAACTCCAGGCGCAACACGCCATGTGTTGAGGGATGTTGCGGTCCCATGTTGATGACCATTTCTTCCGACCGGAGCGCCCGGCCAAAACCGGGAACCGTTACTGGTCGCGAACCTACGTCTTCTTGTGTGAGTGTGTTTTGCATTTCCATCTTCTAACATTGACAATTGAAAATTGAGAATTCACTATTGACAATTCTGCTCATGATCGACGAGCAAATTATCAATGGTCAACGATCAATGTTTAATTGGTACAATGGGATCAGTACGGCACCTTCATTCCATTATAATACTCAGGCACCTTGTAGTCCTTGCGCAACGGATGTCCTTCCCAATCGTACGGCATCAGAATGCGGCGCAGATCGGGGTGTCCATCGAAAATAATTCCGTACATATCAAACGCTTCTCGCTCATGCCAGTTGGCGGTTTTCCAGATCGATTCCACCGACTGACAATGCATGTTCTCGAGCGTCACTTCTACCTTCAGGGTAATTTTGTGGTTCCACTTGATCGAGTGCAGGTGGTACACAACGCCGAATTTTCCACCAGTATAGTCAATGCCGCTGAGGCACATCAATGAGTCGAAGGCGAGCTGCTCTTCGTCACGGAGGTAGAGCGCAACTTCCGCAATCTTGTCCGGCGCAACCTTGACGAACGGATCGAACACACCATCGACTTTCATTTCTCTGATTGCATCAGAGAATTTTGCTTTCAGTACATCACAAATTTCTTGAGGGATCATATCACGTTCGGAAGTGCGTATTTCGGATTGGGTTTTGCATGGATCAGGCTGACTTCTTCTTGGCGAGACTTTCGGTCCGGATCTTTTCCTGTAATTTCATCAGCCCTTCAATAAGCGCCTCGGGTCGTGGTGGGCACCCGGGCACGTACACATCAACAGGAATAACTCTATCGACACCTTTCAGCACGTGATAGCCGTGTTCCCAATATGGTCCGCCGCAATTCGCGCAGCTTCCCATGGAGAGAACATATCGTGGCTCCGACATCTGATCGTACAACGTCTTGATGCGCGACGCCATCTTCAACGTAACGGTGCCAGCGACAATCATCACATCTGACTGGCGCGGCGTTCCCCGGAAGAAGATGCCGAATCGATCGGTATCATAGTGCGACGCGCCGGTCGCCATCATTTCGATTGCACAGCAGGCGAGTCCGAACTGCATTCCCCACATCGATGAAAGGCGTGCCCAATTCAGCAGGCTGTCCATCGATGTCACGATGACATTGCTGTTCTCAAATTTCTGGTCTAATAAACCCATGCGTCTCTCATAGTAAGTGCTGAGACCCGCCTTCTCTGGGCGGACTCAGAATTGTCGTTTACACCGCGACTTCTTCCTCAATCAGATGTGTTTCAGTTACTCCAACGCCCTTCTCATATCGCGGAATTTTCGGTGCAGGCTTATCCCAATCCAGATCGCCGTTCCGCCACACATATGCGTATCCGACAAAAAGAATTCCCAGGAACACCAGCATCTCAA
>CAYJNF010000124.1:0-3897 GCA_964370915.1 uncultured Chitinophagales bacterium | reverse complement strand
CGCCACACATATGCGTATCCGACAAAAAGAATTCCCAGGAACACCAGCATCTCAATGAATGCATACCAGCCTAGATCTCTGAACACAATTGCCCACGGGAAGAGGAACACTACTTCGACATCAAAGATGATGAAGATCAGCGCAATGACATAGAAGCGGATGTTGAAGCGGACTCGCGTATCGCCAATGGGTGTCTCGCCGCACTCGTAGGTCGTGAGCTTGCTCGGATACGGTCTATTGGGTCGTAACAGC
Organism: uncultured Chitinophagales bacterium; assembly: GCA_964370915.1. GTDB lineage: Bacteria > Bacteroidota > Ignavibacteria > UBA10030 > UBA6906 > CAADGV01. The sequence continues at coordinate 3,645 of CAYJNF010000124.1, read as the reverse complement.
CACGCCGTCAGCAACCCGATAGCAACAAAGATTGTCCCTACTATCAGAAAGAGTAGTACTCGACCAAATTCGGTGAGCATGAAGTCGGTCTCCTGAGACCAGTGTAGAAATTGTGAGTCGACTTATCAGGTGACTCAAGAACGGAGAGAGAGAATTGTTAACCCGGTATCAATATATCAAGAAGGTGGAGAAGAGTCAAGAATTGTTTGGCGGACAAAAAAATCCTGTACTCATTCAGAAAATTTCCTGAGACACGAGATTTGGTGAACACGCTGCTCGCATGGTTGTCTTCCCTTGGTCCACAATTCAAAACTGGAAACGCATCGAGCCCTCATTCCCACCGGAACATCTTCACGGCAACGAATACGGAGACCACGCACCAGAGCGCGAGTCCACCAATTTGCGGCAACACCTGACCGATGGTGGCACCATTGATGGCAATCGAGCGCATGGCATCTGCGAGGAACGATAACGGAAGGTAATCTACAACAGCGCGTACAAATCCGGGAAGCGAATTCCGGCTGAAGAAAATTCCCGATAGCAACATCATCGGCATGGCGATGATGTTGGCAAGCGGCGCGACCTGATCTTCGGATTTTCCGATGCCGGCGATGGCAAACCCCATCGCAAGAAACACGATGGCACCGAGAATTCCGACAAGAAACATCTCCCCGAAGTTTCCGATGAAATGCAAACCCAGGAAGAAGTAGGGCACAAGCGTCATGACCAAAATCTGCATCATCACCAGCACAAGTCGCATCGCAACCTGGGCGATGATGAAGTCGTTCGGGTTGATGGGCGTGACCCACAGCCGTCGGAGAATCCCCCTCTTCTTGAGCGCCACGAAACCGAACGCAACACCGAAAATGCCCAACTGCATAATCGACATCGAAAGAATCCCCGGAGCAACGAAATCGAAGTAGGACAGGTCGCGGCTCTTCATGGGTTGGGTCTTGAGCTTCATCCTGCCCGTGTCGCCACGCTCGGTGAAGGTCATCTCATCGAGCACCCGCTGAAGTATCAACCCACCCAGCTGCGCCTCTTGCGGCCGTGCATCGTTCGTGAGTGCAATCATCTCGTTGCTCGCCGAAGGATTGTAGCCCGGGGAGATCACAAGAACTATCTCTCGCTCTCCCTTCTCAAGCTGAATCAATTCGTCGGCTCTCGTTCCTTCATGGATTTTCAGCGTACGAACATCCTTCAGCGAAGCAATCAGCTTTGATGACTTCTCCCCCGCTTCGTTGACGATGCCAAGGTCGATCCTTCCCATACCATCGAATCGGACAAAACTGAAGAGCAAAATCATGAACAGCGGCAGCAAGAGCGACCAGAGCACGGCTTCACGCTGGCGGTAAAGCATCTTCAACGATGCGATGAACAGTTTCCACTTCAGACGCATGAAATTCCAATTGGTTTGAGTTTAAGGTTTGAGGCTCGGAATTCGGGAACGAAGTTTCTCCCAATTCTCCAAGCCCGAACCCGTGTTTAGTCTTCCCGCAATGTGTGTCCTGTCAGATTCAGGAACACATCCTCCAAATTTGCCAGTCGCTCAACGCGCGCCTTCGAGAACCCGCCGGCCAGCAACTGATTGACAAGCTCCTGCGGTTTATCCAGTGCAATGATTTTTCCTTGATCCATGATCGCCACACGATCGCAGAGTTCTTCCGCCTCTTCCATATAATGCGTCGTCAGGACGATGGTCTTCCCTTCCGAACGAATTCGCTTGATCACGCCCCACAAATGCCGCCGCGATCGCGGATCAAGACCGGTCGTCGGCTCATCCAGAAAAAGAACAACGGGCTCGTTCACGAGTGCTGCTGCAATGGAGAACCGCTGCTTCTGCCCTCCGGAAAGTTGCCCGACCTGCGCTTTGACCTTGTCTTCCAACTCCACTTCAGCAAGAAGCTGCATGGGATTGACCTGCCGGCCGTACATTTCACCAAAAAGTTCGAGCAGTTCCCTTAGGTTCAGCTTGTCGAAAAAAGAGGATGATTGCAATTGTACGCCAATGACGCGCTTTACTTCCTGCGGCTGGTTCTTCACATTCAGTCCACTCAACGTCACCTCTCCATCGTCAATGGTCCGCAGTGTTTCAATCATCTCGAGCGTGCTCGTCTTTCCGGCGCCGTTCGGGCCGAGGATGCCGAAGATTTCCTGCTTATCCACGCTGAAGCTGATTCGATTCACCGCAGTGAGATCACCGTAACGCTTCACGAGATTGCGAACTTCAAGAATGATGTCGGGCATAGATGGTCTCAGGGTTCAAATTGGAAATCGAGGTTCGAGGAACGGGATTTGAGATGGGGGTCGGTCTTGCTTTTGTTCTTTGGCCTTTCAACAAGAGATCCATCGATGACCATTGCGGTTTCGATACGTTTGGTTGCGAGCGCAACATATTCTTTCTTCAAATCATATCCAACAAAATTTCGCTGCGAGAACTTCGCTGCGACGCATGTCGAGCCGCTTCCGCAGAACGGATCCAACACCACGTCGCCGGCAAATGTGTAGAGCTGAATCAGCCGACGGGGAAGCTCGACCGGAAACGGCGCCGGATGTCCCACACGCTTGGCTCGCTCCGCAGGAAACTGCCAGACACTTTTCGTGTATTCAAGAAACTCTTCCTTCTTGATCGTATTCTCCTTCTCACCTTTCGTTCGCGAGTAACTCCCCTTGGAGAAAACAAGAATATACTCATGAATGTCGCGCAGGGTCGGGTTGCTTGCCGAGTTCCAACTCCCCCACGCAGTGGACGGGCTTGCGCTCGATGCTTTGTCCCAGATAATTTCGCCGCGCATCTGATAGCCGATCGCCTCCATGTCCTGAATGATGTACGAATGCAACGGGATGTACGGCTTGCGCCCAAGATTTGCAACGTTAACGCACGCCCTGCCTCCATCTACGAGCACGCGAAACGTTTCAGCAAAGACGCGCTTCAACAATTCGCGGTACTCAACGAGTGTGAGATCGTCGTCGTACTCTTTCGTAACATTGTATGGCGGGGAAGTAACCATCAGGTGAACACTGTTATCCGGCAATTCATCCATGTGTTCGCTGCTCTTCTCATGCACCTTATTGAGAAATGCCGGGGGAACCGGATTCTCGACTTGGCTGCCGTTCTCTTCTTTTCGAAGACCTTCATACAATTTGCTGGAATAGAACTTCGATGCATCATGCCCGATGCGCCCCGAGGTGCCGAACGCACTCGTTGCTGTCGATGTACGATTGAATTTTTTCTTTGCCGCCATTATTGTTTCACCGAAAACGTATCAACCGCCGTGACGGTCGTGCGGAAACTCACCTGCGTGAACTCACGCTTGAGACTGATCGGATACGCGACCGAATCGAAGACGACTTCAATAAACTCGCTCACCCGCTGCGAGTCGCGCAATGCAAATGTCACAGGAATCGTGAGAAGCGTATCGGGGAACGAATACCAGCGAAATACTTTGTGCTTCTCGTCTTCCCTCTGGCTCGGATCGGGCGACTTTGCTCCGTGTGCCCATGTCGATTCCACCTCGAACGGCTCGTCGCTCGCGTATGTTACGTGTATTCTGAGAGGACGGAATCGCGAATGGATCTCCAAAACCCGATCAACATTCCAGACTGAGTCGGATCTGGTCGCCGGGTTCGCAGTCGGTCTGGCGA
>CAYJNF010000123.1:0-8974 GCA_964370915.1 uncultured Chitinophagales bacterium | reverse complement strand
TTGTGAAATGACGAGGCGCTGTGGAGATAAAAATTTCTTCACGACAGATTCGTCTTCTTTGATTGATTTTCCTAATTGAAATTGATATACTCTATCACAAAAAATGGAACGAGATGGCGCAACAGGCAGAACGTGACGAACTGCTGGTCACTACCAATCGCAAAGCCCGACACGATTATTCCATTCTCGAAACCTACGAAGCCGGACTTGTACTCAAGGGAACTGAAGTAAAGTCATTGCGACAAGGCAAGGCCAACCTCACCGACGGCTACGCAATGTTGAAGAACGGCGAGATGTGGTTGTTTGGCATGCATATCTCTCCGTATGATCAGGGAAGCTACTCCAATGTTGATCCGATTCGGAACAGAAAGCTTCTTCTCCACAAGAAGGAGATTCGTAAGCTTGCGGGAAAGATGCAGCTGAAAGGCCTGACACTCGTTCCACTGAAAGTGTATTTCAAGAACAATGTTGCCAAAGTTCTTATCGGTGTTGCGCAAGGAAAGAAGGCGTACGACAAACGCGCCGACATCGCCGAACGAGAAGTGAAACGCGATCTCAGAAGAAAGTATGCAAGGTAAACTCTCGTGACATTCCCCCCTCTTAATGAGCAGATGGATATCATCCGTCGTGGTGTGGCGGAGATTGTGCCCGAAGAAGCTCTTGTTCAAAAGATTGAAAAATCCCTCAGAACTCAAGTCCCTCTTAAGATCAAGCTCGGCTGCGATCCGAGCCGACCGGATTTGCACCTCGGCCATTCTGTTGTGTTGCGCAAGCTTCGACAATTTCAAGATCTCGGGCATCAGGCGATCTTGATCGTTGGCGACTTCACGGGCATGATTGGTGATCCGTCCGGCAAAAGCAAAACGCGCCCGCCTCTCACGATTGACGAGACCCGAAAGAACGGACAAAGCTACTTCGAACAGGCCACGAAGATTCTCTCAGCAAAGAAGATTCAGATGCTCTACAATTCCGAATGGCTGGGCAAGATGAACTTTGCCGATGTCATCGGACTGGCCAGCCGTTACACTGTAGCGCGTATGCTGGAGCGCGACGAATTCGAAAAACGCTACAAGGCGGGAGAACCAATCAGCGTGCATGAGTTCCTGTATCCGCTTGCGCAGGCAATGGACTCTGTGGCAATCGAGGCCGACGTCGAATTGGGGGGAACCGATCAGAAATTCAATCTCCTGGTGGGGCGCGATATTCAACGCGAGTACCGGCTCGAACCACAGGTTGCCATTATGCTGCCGATCTTGCCGGGAACCGACGGCATGGAAAAAATGAGCAAGTCACTCGATAATTACATCGGTATCGACGAATCCGCAAAGGAAATTTTCGGGAAGACGCTTTCGATTCCTGACAAACTGATCTACGAGTACTTCGTCCTCACCACAAATGTGAGTCTTGCCGAGTTGCAGGAAATCAAAGCCCAGCTTGACAATCCGAAGACGAATCCGAGAGACTTGAAGCGACGACTCGCGAGAGAATTGGTGACCTTGTACCAAAGCGAAGAAGCAGCCCTGGCAGCGCAGGAGGAATTCGACAGAATCTTCGTGAAGAAAGATCTTCCCGATGAGATTCCTGAAATCATTATCGCAACCGATAACGGCGCCATCAGCATTATCAAACTGCTTACTGAAACGAAACTGGTTAGCTCGAATGGTGAAGCGCGTCGGATGATCGAGCAGGGAGGCGTAAGCGTGGATGGCGAACGCATCGCGGACGATAAGGCAAAGATTCCGATTCACGATGGCACCATCGTCAAGGTGGGAAAGAGGAAGTTCGTACGAATTAGAAAAAAATGACAATCAACAGTACTTACAAACTTTAACAACGGAGATGAGAAATTGTATGTTCCTGCAAAAATGTTCTTCACCAAAGGGGTGGGCCGCCACAAAGATTACCTGCAGTCGTTTGAGTTAGCGTTGCGAGATGCAAAGATCGAGAAGTGCAATCTCGTGACCGTCTCAAGCATCTATCCCCCATTGTGCAAACGTATTCCGACCGACGAAGGGCTGAAGCTGCTTCAGCCGGGTCAGATCACGTTCGCCGTTATGGCGCGCAACGCAACGAACGAACCGAACAGGTTGATTGCGGCTTCGATTGGTGTTGCGCAACCCGCAGACCCGAACCAGTACGGATATCTTTCGGAACATCATCCGTTCGGCGAGACGGACGAAAAGGCCGGCGACTATTCCGAGGATCTCGCTGCAACAATGCTCGCGACTACTCTTGGCGTTGAGTTCGATCCAAATACCGCATGGGATGAACGAGAGAAGTTGTACAAGATGAGTGGCAAGATCGTGAGAACGTATAACGTGACGCAATCAGCCGAAGGGCACAAGGACGGTATCTGGACAACGGTCGTTGCGAGCGCGATCCTTCTTCCGTAGTTGATTCGCATGTCAAAAAAAAAGCGTCCCGGCAAACCGAGGCGCTTTCACTCTTCCACTTTCAATCCGATTCAGTTCAACACCAGCCGATACTCGTCGTAGTAGTCTATGATCTTCTCAACGTAGGCAATCGTCTGACGATGATCTCTGAACGCCCCCGAACCAGGTCTCCGATTCGGCCATATGTCGTCGTGCAATGTGTAATATCGCTTTGACAGCATCGGCAACGCATCCTTCACGGATTGCCAACTGTTCGGATCGTTGTTCAAATACTTTGCGACCTTCTGTGCATCGAATACGCGACCCGGTCCCGCGTTGTAGGCGGCAAGTGCAAGCCGCAAGCGGTCGCTTTCTTCCGCATCTTTGAAATAACGTCGCATTCGGCTTAGATAATACAGGCCAGCGCGAATGTTGCTCTGTGGCTCTGCAATATTCTCAATCTCAAGTGCCCTTGCCAGCTCCTGTTGTGTCTCTGGCATGATCTGCATGAGCCCTGACGCTCCCCGATGACTTTCGGCAGTATCGAGGAAATTCGATTCGACTTTGATCACCGCAAGAGTAAGCCGCCAATCGAATCCGTATTTCTCAGAATAGGTTCGAATCGTCGGGCCGTAACTTCGTATGATCTGTCGGGTACCATAATCAAGTCTCGAAAGTTGTGCTGCCTTCGTTTGAGATTGGACAAGGGTAACATCGCCTTCTCTCGAGTCAATATCGCTGGTCCGTTTCGCAACGTTTTCGCTGAACGGCGAGCAACCCGAGAAAATCAAAAGAACAAAAATAGTCAGTAGGTGTCTTATCATAGAACCTCCAGTTTGGGAACCTCTTGAAAACAATGTTAGTTCCGAAATCTATTTGTGAAACAGAATCAAGAACCGGGGAGTTCTTCCAAGAAGTCTCTTCCATCTGACTTCAGGTACCAAGATAGCGTCAAGATGAGGAAGAATCAAGTTAGTTTTTCTTCAGTGTGCTCCTAAACATCGCCTACGAGGTATTTTTGCGAATTCCGTTCAGGGAGAAAAACTGAAAAAGCCCGCAAAATGCAGGCTCTTGGATAAATTGGAAGGAAGGACTGGAACATCAACGCAGGAATCGCTTTTCCACCTCGTCAATCTTATCAACACGTTGTTTATGCCTTCCTCCCGCAAAAGGCATATCGAGCCAGACTCGAAGAATTTCTTTGCAGACTTCTGAACCCGTAACGCGACTCCCGAGCGTGAGTACGTTTGTATCATTGTGCTCACGTGCGTTCCTTGCCACAAACTCATTATGACAGCAAGCTGCCTTCACTCCCGGAACCTTATTGGCGACAATACATGATCCTATGCCAGCTCCATCGATCATTACTCCACGCCACGCCTCGCCCGATGTAACAGCGCGTGCAACAGCGTATGCATAATCCGGATAATCGCATGGGCTCTCATCCTTGGCACCTACATCAACAATCTTGTAGCCCAGACCTTCAGCGTATTTCTTCAGCTGCTCTTTTAGTTGGTAGCCGCCATGATCACTCCCAAACACAACGACTTTCCCTTTGTTGGAAGAATGCTCTGATGTCGGCATGGCGGGGATGACCTTTGCCGGTTGAGGAGCTGCTTCTGAATCCACAAAGCGAATTCCCTTTGACACCGCAAGCTCCGAAGCCAGAGGGGTGACAATCGCGTTGCGCGGTAGTTCGATGATCTTCTTCCCTTTTGCCATTGCATCACGGACGGTCGATTCTGTAATGAGTTCTCTCGGCATACCTGCTACCTTCTGGTGTCTGGTCCGAGTTCGAGGATCTCAATCGAGACTGGCGCTGTGCCATGAGCGATCAGTCCAATCTCGAGTGCAGCCTTATACGAAAGATCAATCACGCGCCCCGATTTGAACGGACCACGATCGTTGATCCTGACCTCCACACTTCTGTCATTGTCAAGGTTGGTCACTCGAACAACCGAGTTGAACGGAAGTGTCCGGTGCGCTGCAGTGAACGAGTTCATGTCGTAGATTTCGCCATTGGAGGTTTTGCGACCGTGAAACTCGTGTGCATAGTATGACGCCATGCCGTCCAATTCGTCTTCATAGCTCGTGCTGGTATACGTAGTACCACACGATGACAGCACGATGGCAATCGCAGACAACGCCAAAGCAGTGCGGACTCTTCGGGGCATCATCTACAAATACTCTTGCATTTGTTTGCGTTTGAGGTAATCGGCAATATCCTTCACCTCCTGCGAGCGTCCACGCTTGCAAATCAATAGCGCGTCGCCGGTATCGACGATAAGCAAGTCTTCAACACCAACCGTTGCGATCACTCGATTCTCTGTGTAGATAAGCGTGTTCTTCGTATCCATCTGAATGACTTTGCCGGTAATCGTATTCCCATTATCGTCTTTGCCGGACATCTTGTACACCTCATCCCAGGACCCAATATCACTCCATCCAAATTTGGCGGGAATGATGTAGACATCCTCGGCTTTCTCCATCACCCCGTAATCGATTGAGATTCCGCGAATCAACCCGTAAACCTGATCCAACGTTGTTTGGTAGTGTTGTGTGCCTATCGCCTTGTCGACTTTGTTCAGCTCCTCGCAAAGATCCGGCAAGAAGTGTTGCAGCTTTTCCAGAATTACATCAACACGCCACACAAACTGACCGCTATTCCAGAGGAAGTCACCGCTCGCCAAAAACTTCTCGGCAATTTGTTGAGTCGGCTTTTCTGCAAATGTTTTTACCTTGTACGCTCCACGTGCAAAGAAGGGATTGTTCTTGCCGTCTTCATTGTACATCTGAATGTATCCGTACCCGGTCTCGGGATATTCGGGCTGAATGCCGATCGTCACGAGACTCCTGGATTCATCGGCGATTTCCACGGCAAGTCGAATCACGCGTTCGTATTCTTCCAGATTCTCAATCAGGTGATCGGATGGAAGGATAACCATCACGCCGGTCGGATCGATGCGACGAACATGTAACGCGGCAAGGCCGATGCACGCAGCCGTATTTCGACCAACAGGCTCCACAATGATCTTTTCCTGATCAACGTGTACGGCGTCGAGTTGCTTGCTGGCAAGCGACTTCTGTGTTTTGTTCGTTACGACAAAGATATTCCTCACATCCACGAAACGCGCCAGGCGTTTGACGGTGTTTTGAATGAGTGTGCCTTTGCCGACAATCTCCAGCAGCTGCTTCGGTGATTTTTCGCGGCTGCGGGGCCAAAACCTTGTGCCCACTCCGCCAGCCATGATAACAGGATAAACATTCGCCATGAATCTATCGCACTTTCCAATGTTGTGGCAAAAAAGCTCGAAGACAGTAAACGTCCTGAGCTATTAAGTTGAACCGACTACCAGGGCCTGACAAAGCAATTCGGCTTCTGACCTCATTGTCGCATCGCTCATCAATTCCCCATCCAGCTTCACGTGTTGCAGCAGCCACAATAGGCGGATCGAAAAATCCCCTAAACCTGACACGCGATGCAATTCCTCGATTGCTTGTTGCAGATTATCGCTCGCTACCAGTTGCCGTTTCACTTTTCCGAGGAGTTCGATAACGCCGCTGTCATCGCAGCCACAGGCAACCGACTGCACATGATCAAGTATTTCGACGATGAATCTTCGTTCGATTGGCATGGTCAAGAAAAAAAGCCCCATCCCGCTTGCGCGGAACAGGGCATAGAGCTATCGCCTCACGTTGTCCATCAAATCCTTTGGCTTAGTCGCAAACGATTCATTGCACGCATCAACGCCGCTCGTGCGCGTTCCTGATCAATGAACTCCTGCTTCAAATGCAATCGTTCTTCTGCCCGCGCTTTTGCGGATCTTGCTCGTTCAACATCGATCTCCTCCACTTTCTCCGCGGTATCGGCAAGAACCACAACATGATTGTCATTCACTTCCACGAATCCGCCACTGGTGGCATAGCGCAGATCCTTGCCTGCCTTGTCTTTCACTTTGATCTCTCCGATTTCAAGTGCGGAAAGAAACGGCGCGTGATTGAAGAGGATCTGGAAGCCCCCCTGTGAACCGGGAGCTGTCAGGCTTGTCGCCTCATCTTTGTAGACGACCTGCCCTGGCGTGATAATCTCAAGTTGAAATGATTTTTCGTACATGGTTAGTTCTGCATCGCCTTGGCTTTTTCAACGGCTTCTTCAATACTGCCAACCATGTGGAACGCCTGCTCCGGCAAATGATCGTACTCGCCGTTGATGATGCCTTTGAAACTGCGAATTGTATCCTCAAGCTTCACATACTTGCCCGGCAAATTCGTGAACTGCTCGGCCACAAAGAATGGTTGTGAGAGGAATTTCTGAATTCGTCGCGCACGATGGACGACGAGCTTGTCCTCGTCGGAGAGTTCATCCATTCCGAGAATGTTGATGATATCCTGCAGATCCTTGTAGGCCTGAAGAATTTCCTTCACACGCTTGGCAACGAAGTAGTGTTCTTCGCCGACGACACCCGGTTCCAATATGCGCGACGTCGAGTCAAGTGGATCGACAGCAGGATAGATGCCAAGCTCCGAAATCTGACGGCTCAATACAGTCGTTGCATCGAGGTGGGCGAATGTTGTGGCTGGCGCGGGATCTGTCAGGTCGTCGGCGGGAACGTAGATTGCCTGCACCGATGTGATAGAACCTTTCTTTGTGGAAGTGATGCGCTCCTGCAATTCACCCATTTCTGAGCCAAGCGTCGGTTGATACCCGACGGCGGAAGGCATGCGGCCAAGCAACGCCGACACTTCCGAACCTGCCTGCACGAAACGGAAAATGTTATCGATGAAGAGAAGTACATCCTTCCCTTCTTCTTCACGGAAATACTCCGCAATTGTCAGAGCAGTCAGCGCAACACGGGCGCGGGCACCTGGCGGCTCATTCATCTGGCCAAAGACGAGCGCGGTTTTCGCAAGCACACCCGACTCTTTCATTTCGAGCCAGAGGTCGTTTCCTTCGCGCGTTCGCTCACCAACACCACCAAACACCGAATAGCCACCGTGCTGCTTCGCGATATTGTTGATCAGCTCTTGAATGATAACCGTCTTCCCGACTCCGGCACCACCAAACAATCCTGTCTTTCCCCCCTTTGTGTAAGGTTCGAGCAAGTCGATGACCTTAATTCCCGTCTCAAACAGTTCTTTCTTTGTTGAGAGGTCGGAGAACTTCGGCGCCGGTCGGTGGATTGGGTATTGCTTCTCTGTTTTGATCGGACCCAACTCATCGATGCCCTCTCCGATCACGCTGATGAGACGTCCAAGCGCTTCCGGTCCGACAGGCACCATAATCGGTGCGCCGGTATCGATTGCTTTTTCTCCGCGAGCAAGGCCATCAGTGGAGTCCATCGCAACAGTGCGCACAACATTGTCGCCAAGATGTTGCTGCACTTCAACGATCAGGTTTTCAGCTTTCCCATTTGCCGTGGGACGGGGAATCTTGATGGCGTTGAGAATTGCAGGCAACGAACCGCCCGAAAAATCGATGTCGACCACAGGTCCAATTATTTGGACGATCTTACCTTCGTTCATTAAGGTCCTTTCTCGTGGAATAAAACCGGTTGGATGATTTGTATGGGCAACAAATTAGCGAAATAGGCACTGAGAATCAACAAATGCGCCGACGTACCAGCGACTAGTTCCTTTCCTCTTTTGCTTTGATCGCCGAGATGATAATCGCACCGTGCAGCCGTCCATTCTCTACAAAGATCTTGTTGTTGTTCTTTCCAGCTACGATAGAACCGCACACATAGAGGTCCGGGACGTTGGTCTCCAACGTCTTTTCGTCATGAACGGGACCGAGCGTTTCGGAGTTCACCTCAACACCATAACGTAGCAGATGTGTTGTGTCAGGATGGAAACCGATCAGAACGAACGCGAAATCACTCTTCAGGTCTTGAACATCATCTGCCGACTGCACCACAATGCCCTCTCTTTTGAGTTCGCGCACGGTCGTACTGAACAACGCCTTGATTTCCTGATTCTTGATCCTGTTTTCAATGTCGGGAAGAATCCAGTACTTCACACCTTTGCTCAACTCCGGTCCACGATGAACGAGCGTAACGCGGGCACCATGACGGTACAGATCGAGCGCAGCTTCTACCGCGGAGTTACGTCCACCCACAACCGCAACGTCCTTACCAAAGAACTCGAATGGTTCCCTGTAATAATGCGCGACATTGGGCAGATCCTCGCCGGGGACGCCAAGCCTGTTCGGATCGTCGAAGTAGCCCGTCGCCACCACGACATTCTTAGCAGTGTACAGTTTCCCCTTCTGCGTTGTGACAACAAACTGGGAATTCTCTCTTTCGACGTTCTCTACGCCGTCAAGAGTCTTCACGTGAAGCTGGTAATGCGATGCAACACGTTGGTAATAGTTGATAGTATCGACACGCGATGGGCGGGTAGTTGGTATGACGAATGGAATGTCACCGATTTCGAGCAGCTCTGGCGTTGAAAACCATATCAGTCCAGTCGGAAATCGTCGAATCGCATCGACAACGCTTCCCTTATCAAGAACAACGACAGACAGACCAGCTTTCTTTGCTTCAATCGCGCACGCAAGTCCCGCCGGTCCTGCACCGATGATTAGCACATCAACCATGTTACGC
>CAYJNF010000122.1:0-8981 GCA_964370915.1 uncultured Chitinophagales bacterium | reverse complement strand
GAAGTATCCCAACGTCATTGCTGCAACGGGTCACGCGATGGTGGGAATTTCGCTGGCAACCGTGACGGGAAAGTTGGTTGAGGACATCGCGCTTGGCAACAAACCCGATTTCGATCTGACACTATTGAATCCCGACCGGTTCGACTGATCGATCAAATGATTTGAAACTGGAATGGAACAACAGAGCAATATCAATTATATCATCATAAAATCTCTGTAAACCCAAATAAATCAGTTGACTCTTTGATGTGAATGAGCTATTGTTAGTCAGAAATGGCAGCGGTCTCATACTCAAGGATTCAAATCCTGAAACGTCGTTTCCATAGTCTATTCTCGCATACAAATTCAGAGCATGTACATGCAAGGGCGTCGCATTGACGCCTTTCCTTTTTTGTGGATGAAGCAAATCACCGATTCAACACAGCAAGGAGTTCCAAGTGGCACGCGCTGAGAAAAAAACTTTTGTGCTTGATACGAACGTCATCCTTCATGACAGTTCCTGCATTCGCCAGTTTGCCGAACATGACATTGTTGTGCCGGTGACTGTTCTGGAAGAGCTGGATCAGTTCAAGAAGGGAAAGGAAGTTCTGAACTTTCACGCACGGGAGTTTGTCCGCACGCTCGATGAGTTGAGCCAGGATAAGTTGTTCAACGGCGGCGTGAAGATCGGACCGAAACTTGGGAAAATTTCCGTGAAGCTCGAACGGGATTTCCATGCCGATCTGTTGCGCAATTTTTCTCCCGACAAACCCGATCATCATATATTGAACATCGCGTATCACGTCGCGCAGGAAAAGCCCGGCGTGCCGGTCACGCTGGTGACGAAGGATGTCAACCTTCGTATGAAAGCAAAAGCACTCGGACTCATGTCGCAGGATTACAAGTCCGATCAGGTGAAAGACATCGATGCGTTGTATACCGGCCACCGCGTGATCGAGAACCTGACCGAGGATATTGTTCAGTGTTTCTACGAGCGGCCGTTCTCGGTCGAAGCAAGAGAAGTCCGGATCAAGGAACAATTGCAGCCGAACGAATTTCTCGTTATGCGTAACGGCAAGCACTCGGCACTTGCGGTGTACAACTCGGTCGATCAGACAATTCACAGGGTCGACAAGCCGAACGCGTATGGCATTCTGCCTCGCAACGCTGAGCAGACATTTGTTCTTCAGGCGTTGTTGAATCCTGCGATCCAGCTGGTCAGCATTTCGGGGAAGGCAGGCACCGGAAAAACTCTGCTCGCGCTCGCTGGTGCGCTTGAATGCCGGAAATATTACCGGCAGATTCTCGTTGCACGGCCGGTGATTCCGCTTAGCAACCGCGACATCGGCTATCTGCCGGGCGACATCGAACAGAAGCTCGATCCGTATATGAAACCACTCTTCGACAATCTCGCGGTGATTCAACATCAGTATCCTGAGTCGGACGAACGATACAAGAAGATCAACCAACTCGCACAGGAACGGAAACTCGTCATTGAACCGCTGGCGTACATCAGGGGACGAAGTCTGGCAAAAGTTTTCTTTATTATTGACGAAGCGCAGAATCTTACACCGCACGAAGTCAAGACGATCATCACCCGCGCAGGCGAAGGGACGAAGGTTGTGTTTACAGGAGACATCTATCAGATCGACCATCCGTATCTCGACTCGCGATCGAATGGCCTCAGCTATCTGATCGAGAAGATGAAAGGGCAGGCTCTCTACGCTCACATCAACCTCGAGAAAGGCGAGCGCTCGGAACTCGCCGAACTTGCAAGCAATGTGCTGTAGCCAATGAGGCGCGCCACCTTCCTTCCGATATCATTCATCGCAGCTTTGACTGCGACGTTTGCAGTTTCTGGTTTCAGCATGTCAAGCGATACGACTAAAAAAGACATCACGGTCGTGCTGGGAGGTATCACGAGAATGGATTCGACGCAAAAGAAAATCTATCTCGTGTTCACGGGCCACGAGTTTGCCGACGGGAGTGAAACGATTTGGCAGACGTTGAGGAAGCAGAAGATCAAGGCGTCGTTCTTTTTCACGGGAGGCTTCTATCGCAATTCCAACTTCACATCAATCATCAAGAACCTGAAGAATGATGGCCACTACCTTGGTGGCCATTCCGATAAGCATTTGCTATACGCGCCGTGGGAGAAGCGCGATTCGTTACTCGTAACAAAAGACTCCTTTCTCACAGACGTTCGGGCCAATTACGCAAGTATGCAGAAGTTTGGCATTTCGTATTCGTCTGCGATCTACTTTCTTCCGCCATACGAATGGTACAATCAGTCAATCAGTGATTGGTGCGGCGAGATCAACCTGACTCTGGTCAACTTCACGCCGGGAACATCATCAAATGCAGATTACACGACGCCGGACATGTCCAACTATCTCGGCAGTGATTCCATCTACCAGAGAATTCTGAGATATGAGGGAACGCATACCAGTGGTTTGAATGGGTTCATCCTTCTCACGCATATCGGAACAAGTCCGCTGCGAAGTGACAAGTTTTATCGGAAGTTGAACAGCCTGATTACGGAGTTGAAGAACCGGGGCTACACGTTTCAGCGATTCTGAGAATACCACGACGAAAAGGAATTACACATGCTCATTCAAGAAAAAATCATTCAGGCAAAGGCAATTCTTCAGGAGTACGATGTTGATTGCTGGTTGACATTTGTTCGCGAAACAAGTCTCAACGGCGACCCGACACTTCCGTTTCTCATCGAGGGGGATTTGACGTGGCATTCGGCGTTGATCGTCACCAAAACACACGCGTACGCAATCGTTGGTCAGTACGACAAGAAGGGCGTTGAAGATCTGCAGGCGTACGATGAGGTCGTCGGGTATGTGCAGGGAATCAAAGCACATCTCACGGACTACATGCGACGAATCAATCCGAAGAAGATTGCTGTCAACTACTCCTCCGGCAGCGAAATCTGCGACGGGCTGACGCACGGTATGTTCCTGACGCTCCGCGATTATTTGTACGAGATCGATTATCAAGACCGAATCATGTCTTCTGAAAAGATCGTCTCTGCATTGCGTCAGCGAAAAACGCAGGCCGAGATTGATGCCATTAAGGAGGCAATTCGCATCACGGAGCGAATCTACGCCGAAGTAGCCACGATCATCAAGCCGGGCATGACGGAGAAGGAGATCGCGGCGTTCATGCAGCAGCGCGTGACCGAGGCGGGAGTTGGGTACGCCTGGGATCCGAAGAGCTGTCCCGCAGTGTTCACCGGACCTGATACTGCCGAAGCTCATTACGGTCCAACGGATCGGGTTGTCGAGCGGGGACATATTGTGTTTATGGATTTTGGTTTGAAGGTCAACGACTACTGCTCTGATTTGCAGCGCACGTTTTACATCCTGAAGGAAGGAGAAACGAAGGCTCCGCCCGATGTGCAGCATGGATTCGATACGATTGTCACTTCAATAGAACTTGCGCGCAAACAGATGAGACCCGGCATTGAGGGAATTGAAATCGATAAAACAGCGCGTGGCTATATTGTTCAGTCCGGATATCCGGAGTATCCTCACGGCCTCGGTCATCAGGTCGGAAGGTTCGCGCATGACGGAACAGCGTTGCTCGGCCCCGCATGGGAAAAATACGCGCAAAAGCCGTTTCAGAAGTTGGAGCAGGGGATGGTGTTCACGATTGAGCCAAGGCTTCCCGTGCCAGATCGGGGAATAGCGACTGTAGAAGAGATGGTTGTAGTAACTGAAAGCGGCGCTGAGTATCTTTCATCACCACAAAAGGAGTTGATCCTCATCTCGTAAAGACAATCCGGGGGCGATCATGAAACGATTCGCCGTTATGCTCTGCCTGTTCTTTTCCGTTGAACAACTGCCTGCTCAATACTGGAGAATCCAAAACCTTCCGACCTCAAGCACCATCTTCAGTGTCAAGACGGTGAATCATCTTGTTGCGTGGATGTGCGGATCCAACGGGGCAGTACTTCGCACGAGCGATGGTGGTAACACGTGGGCGCATCCCGATACGATCCCTTTTCCATTGCCGGATAACTACATCATTGAAGCTCTTGATGCGAACACAGCTTTCCTTTCCCGGACCTCGATCTTTCTTCCCGAGACATACATCTACAGAACGACGGATGGCGGAGGTACGTGGTATCGTGTGTTTACTCAGGCAAACGGCTTCATCAACGGAATCGCAATGTTCAACCATCAGAATGGCATTGCAGTCGGAGATCCTGTCGCAGGCTACTGGACCATCGTCAAGTCAACGGATGGCGGTTTGACCTGGAACAGGCTTCCGACTTCACCGCCACAGATTGGAACGGAGAGTGGTCTGAGTGGATCCATCGACAAGATGGACACCACCATTTGGTTTGGCACAACTGCTAACCACATCTACAAAGTGACACAGAGTGGAATTGTCACGGTTATTCCGACACCCAGTCGGGCCGTGAGCGTTGCCTTCAAAACTCCTCTTGTCGGGATATTCTCAAGCACAAACGGCTCGATGCACCGGACAACAGATGGTGGGACAACCTGGCTTCCGACCGCACCAATCGGAACGGGCGCAACTTCCGTGGCCGCATGGCATTTGGGTTTCTTCGCCAAGTCAGGAACAGAAATCCGTGCAAGCGTTGACAATGGACTGACGTGGAACTCACCGTTCTCCTACACGTTCAGCGGAAGCGCGATGAGCTTCAATCGGTCGGACATAGCTGCAGGTTATGTAGTGGGAAGCAGTGTGGCGGCGCGATTCTTTTCGATCATCGAAAGTGTTGAGCAAATCTCATCGGAAATCCCTGAGCGCTTCGAGTTGCAACAAAACTATCCCAATCCAGTTAACCCAACGACGACAATTGAATTTGCCGTCACGCAACAGGGGATGGTCAAGCTTGCAATCTTTGACATTCTTGGCAGAGAAGTAACGACACTTGTCAATGAAGTGAAGCCAGCGGGAACGTACAAAGCGACCTTAGATGCGAGCCGGTTTGCTTCCGGCGCGTATTTCTACAAGCTACGAGCCGGAAGTTTTGTTCAGACAAAGCGGATGCTGCTTGTCAAGTGATGTTGTGATTGAAGAACATCCCGTCAGCCTGTGACGGGACTTTCACACGACGACGACTGGTAAGAGGTCGTCAAGAAATCCCCAGCCTGAAGAGCGTATGTGTAAATCTGGCTCCCCGCGACTGAAGTCGCTCGCACATGGAGAATTTTATTGATTTGAGGTCCCCGGCATAAATGCCGGGGCTATATGATTGGTTATCACACACGGGCACACTGCCGCGAAGAAAATGATCTGTGTCCGGTAAGTACTACTTCTTCTGAAAGGTCGGTGTAAATGGAAGTCGTGCCGGTGTTTTGTAGAACGATTCCTTGAGTGCGTTCGCGAGTATGTCGTTGTCTTTGCGCAATCCCTCGTACGAGGAAAACACTTCACCATTGTATCCGCTGTACCGGTTGTAGCGAACTGCTTCCTTCATGTACTCCACCGATGTAACTTCGTTGTTGCCGTTCAACCGAATCGCGGGGTACATGTAACGATTCTTCTGTTGAATCCTCAGAGAATCCCGGTGCTGTGAGTCGAGTACGTGTTTGTACTTTTCGATGTCCGCCTGGTAGATCTGAGGATGAACAAGATCGGCAAAGAACTCGCCGCGTACATTCTCGTTGATCCACGATCGCCAATCCTGCAGATACTCATTCAGTGATGCGGGGTAGACACCCGGGGCCCACGAAACCATCGCGTTCGGGTTCAGTCCCTACACTTTCCAATAGAACTGTTGTACGAACGCGTTCAACCGGACGGCGCGCCAGTACTTCCAATGCGTTTCATGAATATCAAGCGGCGGGTCGTAGCCGGGATGGGTTTCATTATAGAATGCTGTTGTCACCGAATCATAGCCCCCCTCAATCGGTTGCGCCGGCAGCCGATGATCGCCCTGCACGCCATCGACATCATACTTACTCACGACCTCGGCAACGAGCGAAAGCATGAACTCCTGCACTTCAGGATTGAAGGCGTTCATCCATTCGTAGCCATTTGTTGACAGGATCTTTCCGTTACGATCACGCGCCGCCCAACGAGGCTTCTGCTGCAAAATCTTCCCGCCGTCTTGCCGATACGACGCAACGAAACCGGACTCAAACCATGGGATCACGGCAATGTTTCTCTTGTGCGCCTCTTCCACAACTTCCGCAAGTGGATCTCTGCCGGCATGCTTCGGGTCGATCTCAATTCCGAATGTTGTCTTCATGACATTACTTCTGTACACCGTTACCCCGTTGTGCCAAACCGTGGGGAAGACTGCGTTGAAGTTGTGCTGAGAAAGGATGTCCATGGCCGCTGCAATATTTTCTCTGCTATCAAGGACTTTGCTGTTGACGTTGGTTATCCAGACGCCGCGAAGTTCAATCGGCGGCGGCACGATCTCATCGATCTTGCTTGCGCAGCCAGTGAGTGTCGCACCGATAAGAATGAATGCTGTCGTACGGGAGACAAAGGATATAAACATTGGGCTGATGATGTCGTTATGAGTGGCAGATTGATGTGAATAATACGGAATCTTCTCGTTCATGAAAAGGATTGAAAATACTCTGTCCCGCCCAGACGGGGCGGAATGGATAAGGCAAACACTGAGATCGAATCTTATTCCGTTGCAACCCAGACCCAAAAGACTTATCTTTTTCAAAGTTTCACGCCGTTTCACACACGCATCTGTGTTATCCCTCATGGATTTTCTTTTATGGGCTGCGAGAAGTCTTCACATCTTTGGAATCGTCGTTTGGTTTGGCGGTCTCCTGTATCAGGCAGCAGTCCTGTTCCCGGTTGTGACTTTCGAGGGGAAGGAACTGAGTGATCTTCACCGTCATTTCATTCGTCGGTTTCAGCCGTTTGTGTGGATGTGTGTCTGGACGGTTCTTGTCACCGGGGTTGCACTGACGCTCTTCAATCCGAGATTTGTTTTTTTCCAATTTGAAGATCGATGGTCTGTTCTGCTTGGATTCAAGCAGGTGGTGTTCGCGTGCATGGTGTTTTTCTCAATTGGCCATGCACGAATGTTCAGCCTGATCGATGAGTTGATGGGGAAGGGAGAAACGGCTGATCACGTCGCTCCGTTTTTCAGACAAATGGTATTGTTTGGTAAACTCAACATCGGATTGGCAATTGTCACTCTGGGGTTGGCTGCCGCTTTGATGTCATAAGGGGAGAATGAGTTGGCAAAGATCATAACAATCGCGAATCAGAAGGGTGGTGTGGGCAAAACCACAACCGCCGTCAATTTGGCCGCATGTGTCGCCGCAGCGGAGAAACGAACACTGCTCGTTGACATCGATCCGCAGTCCAACGCGACCAGCGGCGTCGGGTTCGACGGCTCATCCGAAGGACGAAGCGCTTATGAATTGATGGTCGGGACAATCCCCACGACATCGGCAATTGTGAAAACGCAAATGCCCTATCTGTCGTTGATCCCTTCGCACATCAATCTTGTCGGCGCGGAAGTAGAAATGGTTGATCTTGAAGACAGGGAGAAGCGCCTGAAGACCGCACTCGATCCGATTCGAAATGATTTTGATTTCGTCTTCGTCGATTGTCCCCCGTCGCTCGGCCTTATCACACTCAATGCATTAACGGCGGCAGACTCGGTACTTATCCCCGTCCAGTGTGAGTACTTCGCGCTTGAGGGCCTCGGCCAATTGCTCAACACTATCAACATGGTAAAGAAGCAACTCAACGAATCGTTGGATATCGAGGGTGTGCTGATGACGATGTACGACAGCCGGCTTCGCCTCTCGAATCAGATCATTGAAGAAGTGAAGAAATATTTTGGCGAGAAGGTGTTCAAGGCGATCATCACGCGCAATGTACGCTTGAGCGAAGCGCCAAGTTTTGGAAAGCCGATCATTATGTACGACGCAATCTCGGCAGGAACGAGAAACTACATGGATCTTGCACAGGAAGTTCTCTCCAATAACAATCAACGGGTGCCTGTTGTTGTTGCACATGCGGTGCCTGACGAGCGGCAGTCCATGCCTGACGGCAGGCAGGCCATACCTGGCGGTAGGCAGGCAGGAGCGCAAAACGAATGAGCACACGAGGAAAACCCGTACTCGGCCGAGGCCTTGCATCGCTTATCCCGCGTCCGTCCACCACGGTGCAGATGGTTGGGCGCCAGGACGACGGCGTTGCTAACGAGACAATCGTCAACATCGACATTGAGAAGATTCTACCGAACCCGTACCAGCCGCGAGCCGACTTCGATCCGGTGGAGTTGGATGAGCTGAAGCGTTCGATTCAGGAGAAGGGAATTATTCAGCCAATCACGGTGTGCCGGCACAACGGCTCATATCAGCTTATTTCCGGCGAGCGACGGTTGCGGGCGTCTAAGGAAGCGGGGCTGCTCCAGATTCCCGCGTACATCATCAGGATTGACTCGCAGGATGAGTTGCTCGAACTTGCGCTGATCGAAAATCTGCAACGGTCGAATCTCAATCCGATTGAAATTGCAATCTCCTACAAACGTCTCACGGATGAACTCCACTACACGATCGAACAAGTCGCGCAGAAGACCGGGAAGGATCGTTCCACCATTACCAACTTTCTCCGGTTGCTCAAATTACCCGACAGCATCCAGACTGCAGTCCGGAAAGGCGAAGTGAGCGCAGGGCACGCCCGTGCGCTGATAACGATTGAAGATCCGGGAATTCAGCTGCACATCTTCGAGCGCATAATGTCGAAGGGGCTTTCGGTTCGTCAGGTGGAGAAAGCCGTGCGCGATAGCGGCACGACAAAAATCCGAAAGCCGAGGTCATCCGACGGCGCGCAGCCGCGGGCGGGGAGCAGCGCCCTCAACAACATTGAAGAAAAACTCCGTCAGACTCTCGGCACCAAGGTGGAAGTGAAAGAAATGGATGGCGGCAAAGGTCAGATCACGATTGAGTACTACTCAGTGGATGACCTCGACCGCTTGCTTGATTTGTTCTCAACGATTCAAGGCTGAGCGATTCTCTGTTGGGCGC
>CAYJNF010000121.1:0-8992 GCA_964370915.1 uncultured Chitinophagales bacterium | reverse complement strand
GGAGATTGGCTCGGGTTTCTATCGCGGTGCTCTGCACGGAATGCCGTATGCTGCCAAAGATTTGTTTGCCGTGCACGGATATCCAACCACGTGGGGCGCGAAACCGTACGCCGCTCAGGTGATCGACAACGATGCCGCGGTAATCACAAGGCTGCGCAACGCGGGAGCGATCCTTCTGGGAAAAACCGCAATGAGTGAGATTGCCGGCGGCCCACCGACCGCGACAGCGACCGGCGCATGCCGCACTCCATGGGACCTGACGCGATGGTCGGGCGGTTCGTCCAGCGGATCAGGTGCCGCCGTTGCGGCCGGACTGTGTACGTTTGCAATCGGCACCGAGACGTGGGGATCAATCATGACACCGGCATCGTTCTGCGGCGTGACCGGGTTGCGGCCCACGTTCGGGAGAATCTCACGCGCCGGTGCCATGGCCCTTTCGTGGACGATGGACAAGGTTGGCCCGCTTGCACGCCATGCAGCCGATGCCGCGACGATTCTTTCCGCTTTGCATGGCAAAGATGAGGAAGACAGGGCAACCGTGCATGTTCCGTTCAAGGTTTCACTGACGAAATTCCGTGAACGTGTAGGCACGCTGCGCATCGGCTATGTGAAGGAAGACTATGAGAAGTGGGGAGAAGCGGATGTGCGCGATGCATTCAGAGAAGCATGCGACGTTTTCAAACAGATGGGAGTCGAGCCGCAGGAAATTCAATTGCCGGACTATCCGTACGAAACAATTGCCGCAACGATTATTGCTGCCGAAGAAGCTTCTGCTTTTGAACCGCTTGTCCGGGAGGGAAAGGTGTCGGGCATAATCGATCCCGATCGTCGTGGCGAACTGCTTGGCGCCCAACTGATTACGGCAGTCGATTACCTTCGATGCCAGCGCCTTCGCACGCAAATAGCTCGCGACGTTGCCGCACTGTTCATGAAGTACGACATCATTCTGGGATCGAGCACACTGTCGTGCGCGCCTCCCATTGAAGCGGACATGAGTACCATCTTCGGCGGAGGAAACTCGATTGAGGCGTTGGAAAATCTTGTCGGACTTCCCGCTGTCTCGGTTCCATGCGGCTTCAGTAGAAAAAGACTGCCGATTGGTTTGAAGATCATCGGGCGTACGCTCGCGGAAGCGGACGTGCTCGGTGTGGCCCATGTGTACCAATCGGTAACGGACTGGCACAAGAAAATCCCAAAGATCTGACATGCTGCAATCAGGTCATGAATTCTTTTTAATCGCGTAGTTCGATTCTTGATTTTTTTTCCCAGCGTCGTTAGATTTTTTTGCTTTCGATACACGGGTCCACCGGATCTCTCAGTGGCTCTAAAGCTCCGCATGGGTAATCCCAAAACTGCGGATGTAACATCCTGATCTCAATCATAATTACTTTATGATATGTCCATAACAGTCCGTACCCTCACAAAATTGTACGGTGAACAGAAGGCAATTGACTCAATCTCGTTCGATGTGAAGTCGGGAGAGATTTTGGGCTTTCTGGGACCGAATGGTGCAGGCAAAACAACAACCATGAAGATCATCACCTGCTATATGCCGCAATCCTCAGGCACAGTTGAGGTCGACGGCTTGAGCACGATTGATGATTCGCTTGCCGTCCGCCGCAAGATCGGCTACCTGCCCGAAAACAATCCGCTGTACCATGAGATGAATGTGCTCGAGTATCTGGAGTACGCGGCCGAGTTGCACGGCATGAAAAAAAACCAGATGTCGCATCGCATCAAAGAGATGGTGCATGTCTGCGGACTCGAAAGCGTCCGGCACAAGGACATCGGCGAATTGTCCAAGGGGTTTCGTCAGCGCGTTGGTCTTGCGCAGGCGATGATTCACGATCCCGATGTGCTGATTCTCGACGAACCCACAAGCGGATTGGATCCGAACCAGATTGTGGAGATTCGCAATCTGATCAAGCAGCTTGGCCGCGCAAAAACTGTCGTCCTGTCAACCCATATTCTTTCTGAAGTGCAGGCAACGTGCGATCGGGTCCTGATTATCAATGAAGGAAAAATTGTTGCCGACGGGACTCCGCAAAAGTTGCAGCAGGATTTCCAGGGCGCCGAATCGTTGACGCTTGAGTTACGGACCGGCCTGCCTGATCCTCTGCAGCAGATTTCGCCAAAGTTGCGGGCTTTGTCGGGTGTTGGCAGCGTTGAGCTGCTTGGCCAATCTGATGGCGCCTCGCGTTTTGAACTCCACGTGGAAAAAGGAACGGACGTTCGCGAGTCTGCGTTTCGCATGGCCGTTGCCGAAGGATGGGTGATTCTGGAAATGCACCGGAAGGCAACGACACTGGAAGAAGTATTCCATAAACTCACGACAAGCTGAACGTCTGCATCGCCCGGAGCGCCATGCCTGCCTTTGGCAGGAAGTCGAAGGGCGGCAAGTAGAGACCATGGCTCACAACAGGCTTCGACCTTGCTCAGCCTGATGATGTCTTGTTAAACTTGAACCAAACACTCATGAACTCATTTCCTAATATTCTCCCGATCTTTAAGCGGGAATTGCGGAGTTATTTCAACTCTCCGGTTGCTTATGTCGTCATCGTCGTCTTTCTTGCGATCCTGGGCTGGTTTTTCGGCAGCAACCTGTTTCTGAACAACGTCGCCTCGCTCTACATCATCTTTGATTAACCGCTCGTGAAAATTGTCTTCCTCGTGATTGCCCCGGCGATTACGATGCGTCTTCTGGCAGAGGAAACAAAATCGGGCACCATAGAGCTGCTCACGACGAAGCCGATCAAGGACGTCGAGATCATTCTCGGGAAGTTTCTCGCCGCGTGGGTTGTTCTCGGCGCAGCGCTCTTCCCAACATTTCTGTACGTCATCATCATGGCGCTGCTCGGATCCATTGACATCGGACAGGTCATAAGCGGATATGTCGGACTTATGTTGATGGGGGGCGTGTTCGTCGCGCTTGGCGTGCTGGCATCGAGCCTCACCGACAATCAAATTGTCGCGTTCATCATGGGATTCATTTTCACCTTCATCCTCTTCATGCTCGACAAAATTCTCCCGTATCTGCCGGCTTTCATGGCGTCGACGCTGGAATTCCTTGGCGTTGATTTCCACTATTCGAGCATCGCTCGGGGCGTGATTGATTCGCGGAACATCATCTACTTTGCCTCCATCCTCACCTTTTCCCTGATGATGGCAACGGTGTCACTTGAACGACGAAAGTGGTAGGACAGTCATGACAAACAAAACATTGAAATCGCAGACCTTGATGAAGCTCGGCATTGTCGCCGTGATTCTCATTCTCCTCAACATCGTTTCTGTCCGGCTCTTTGGACGGCTCGATTTGACAAAGAACGATCTCTTCTCACTCTCCGACGCAAGCAAGAATCTTGTGAAGTCGCTCGACGACCGGTTGACAGTGAAAGCGTACTTCACTGAAGAACTTCCACCTCCATACAATAACATTCGTCGGACTGTGCTCGATCAGTTGAATGAGTACAAAGCGTACTCGCAGGGAAATCTGCAGTTTGAGTTCATTGATCCATCCGGGGAAAAAGGCGAGCAGGAAGCACAGCAGCAAGGTATTCAGCCCGTGCAAGTCCAGGTGATCAACGACGACAAGCTGGAAGTGAAACGTGCCTACATGGGAATGGTGCTGCTGTATGAAGACAAAAAAGAAGTGCTTCCCGTCGTCCAGAACACATCAACACTTGAGTACGATCTGAGCAGTACCATCAAGCGGCTTACCCAACAATCACAGAAGAAGATTGCGTTTCTTTCCGGCCAAGGTGAGCCGGCATTGCAGGAACTTCAGCGCGCGCAGCAACTCCTCAGCCGGCAATACGCCGTTGAAACTGCAGATGTCAGCAAAGGCCAGCCGATTGCACCGGATGTCACAGCTGTCATTGTCATGGCGCCAAAGAGTGCATTCTCCGATGTCGCAAAGTATCAGCTCGACCAGTATATCATGCGAGGCGGGAAAGTTGCCTTCCTGCTCAACAAGGTGGATGCAAGTTTGCAGCAACGGTTTGGTCAGGCAATTGATCTCAAGCTGGAAGACATGCTTGAGAGCTACGGACTGCGCATCAATCCCGATCTTGTGCGCGACGCCCAGTGCGCGCCCGTCAGCATTGTGCAGCAGCAAGGCGGGTTCTCGATTCAGAGCCAGGTGCAGTTCCCGTACATTCCTGTGGCAAGCGAGGTGAACAAGGAGAATACCATCGTGAAAAATCTGCAGAGCATCGTGATGTTCTTCGTCAGCTCGGTGGACACGACACGACTTGCATCGCGGGGATTGAAGGGCGAGTTCCTCATCCGCTCGTCCAAACAAAGCGGGCGACAAACGCAGGTCTTCATGTTCGACCCGATGGCGCAATACACGCGCGAGATGTTCAGTGAACAGCATATTCCTCTGGCTGCAGTCGTCACGGGTTCGTTCAAGAGTTTCTTTGCAGAGAGACCCGTTCTGCAGGACACGAGCGCGGGCTCGATGCCCATTGCTGGATCGGCTCTCGCCCAAAGTCCGGATACGCGGATCATACTTGTGGGTGATGGTGATTTTGCAAAGGACCAGTATCTCGGCGGCCGCGACAACCTCACGCTGTTTGCAAACATGGTCGATTATCTGGCCGACGATGCGGGGCTTATCACGATTCGTTCGAAGGATGTTTCGTTGCCTCCGCTGGAGCAGGTTTCCGACGGCTCGAAGAAGGCATACAAATTTGGAAGCATGCTCATTCCGCCGCTTCTCGTGATGGGATTCGGTTTGCTGCGATGGAGAATGAGGAAGACGCGGCGAAAAGCTCTTGAGTCAGTTTGATAGTATGCGGCACAGACAATATCAATCACTTTTCTGAGTAAGCATTCTGACATGAACCGTCATTGGATAATCCTTCTTGGCATTCTCGGCCTGCTCGCGGTTGCCGCGTTCATCGTTCTGCAGCAACCCGGAGAGCAAAGCACCTCCACCTCGGCAGGGGAACCACTCTTTACCTACGATTCTGCGGCCGTCGACAAAATCGAACTGCAATCGTCAACCGGAAATGTTACGTTGGAAAAATTCGGCGGCCAATGGAAAGTGACATCACCGCTGAACTATGCGGCGGATCTCAGCGCGGTGACGGCAGCCGTCGGGAAAGGCAAGGACCTGAAGGTCATGAGCCTCGTCTCGACGAATCCGGCGAAACAAACAACGTTCTCCGTGGATTCATCCTCGACACTTGTGCGGATATCGGCGAACAACAATCCGGTCGCTGCCTTTCGCGTGGGCAAGCCAAGCAACAGCTGGACGGAAACATTCGTTCGCAAGGAAGGCTCGAATGATGTCAACTCCGTTGAAGGATTGTTGACCATGACGTTTGTGAAGCCGGCAACGGATTGGCGCGACAAGACAATTTTCAGGACCGATCAGGCTTCGCTGTCGCAGGTGAAAATGCAATTCGGGGACACAACGTTCGCGCTCTCAAAGAAAGACAGTGCCAATTGGGTGAGTGGAGGCGAGTCGACCAACAGCACAACAGTGAGCAGCTTCCTCTCCGCCCTCGCGAACTTTCAAGCCGATGAGTTTGTCGATACGGCAATTACCGTTGTGCCAAACCTCTCAACAGCAATTGATGTGGCGGGGACTCAACTTCGTTTTTACAAGCGAACCGACGGCAAATACTACGTACAAAGCTCTGCTTCACCCCAATGGTTTGCAATTCAGGATTGGAAGGCGGCACAGTTGGTGAAACGAAAAAAGGATTTTACCACAAAGTAGTGACGTTCAGAAAGTCCGGGTTGCTATCCGGACTTTTCTTTTCCTGCTTCGGATGTGCAGATGATCGTGTGCATGATAACAATCTGAAATTCTCTTCATCTTCTTGACTGCAAGACACAAATCCGCTATCATTCCCTCGCTTCAATTCATCAATCATAACATTGGCGCAAGGACGTAATCATGAATCGCATTCTTGTTGTCGTTACAGCGGCCGGCCTTCTCGTTGCAGGCTGTAATAAGAAACAGCAATCAGAAGCTCCCAAGGAGCTTCAAACACAGCAAACGCAAGGTCAGGGAATGCCACCCGGGCACCCGGATATGTCTGGGATGGAAGCAGGAAGTTCGGTCGCCGGCGTGTCGTGGACCGTGCCGACCGGTTGGAACGTGGGACCGCCCAAGCAAATGCGCGTGGCAACGTATATGATTCCCGCTGCATCGGGTGACGATGAAGGCACAGAGCTGGGTGTATTTTACTTTGGATCCGGACAGGGTGGCGACGTGCAGACGAACATCGATCGGTGGGTCGATCAGTTTGAAAACGCGAAGCCGAGCCAATCTTCGAAGAAAGTCAATGGGATGAACGTTGAGTTGATAACGATAACGGGAACATATCTGGCACCGAGCGGCCCCATGATGCAATCATCAGGCAAAAAGGAGAACTATCGATTGCTTGGTGCGATCGTCGGAGCGCCAGAA
This sequence comes from uncultured Chitinophagales bacterium, assembly GCA_964370915.1. Taxonomy (GTDB): domain Bacteria; phylum Bacteroidota; class Ignavibacteria; order UBA10030; family UBA6906; genus CAADGV01. Next base: position 2,568 of record CAYJNF010000121.1, on the reverse strand, counting down.
GGCTCCGTGTTCTTCAAGCTCACAGGTCCGGAGAAAACCGTGAAGGCTTCTCAGAAAGGCTTTGATGCGCTTGTTGGATCGCTGACAAAGTAGAGTTTTAGGTCGCCTGAAAAAATGAAACGCCTTCTCAACCGAGAGGGCGTTCGTGTTTGTTATCGGGATCCCTTTGTTGCTTACAGAAGCTTCTCCACCTTCCCTGCAAATTCAAAATCCAGATTGCTGATTCCCCCCACGTCATGAGTCGTCAGATCGATAATCACCTTGCTGTACACGTTGAACCATTCCGGATGGTGGTTCACCCCTTCCGCAATCAACGCGACACGGCTCATGAAGCCGAACGCCTCGATAAATGTCGTAAACACAAATTCCTTGTGAAGCTTGTTGTTCACAATCGACCAGCCGTTCAGCGATTTCAAGGACGCTGCGATCTCCTCTGACGACAATTTCTTCCGCTCAGACATTTCCGGCACTCCTCACATTGTGATCATTGCTTCTCAAATGTCAACATCTCCCTACACTCGCTCGCCATTGGTCGCGGACCTTCGGTTGATGTATGCGCGCGCACTTTCGCGGTATCACCACGCTTCGGCAAATAGACCTTGCCGATGGGTTTCATGTTCAGCTCCTTCATCACCAGGGCCACTTCAAACGGAAAATCAATAAAGCCGAAGTTGCCAGCCGTCATTTCCACAATGATGGAGAGACGCCCTTGCCGTTTCAGAATGCGGCTCCCTTCCCGGATGATCGTCTTCAATTTCATCATCGTCTCAGCTTTGGCAGCAGCAACGGAGAAGTCCGTATCATCGGACCTGGGATAAAATTCTGACGGCGGATCAAGGAACACGTAATCCACCGTTCCCGATTGTTCGGGGATTCCTGTTTGCAGAATGTTTGCGCGCTGGATGCGTTCGTCGCTCGGATCGAGATCGTACATCCTGCATGTCCGGTTGCTGAAGTAGGGCACCGTGCCGACGACATCTCCCGTTGTGCCGCTACCCGCCATCGGATCGACGATGCGCCAACCGGGCTCGGTGTAGTAGAACAATGCATTGGCTATCACTTGTCCGGCCAATCGGCCCTTGTAGCCCGCTTTGCCAAACCGCGGGTCGGGGGCATCAACGGACCAGATGCTGCGTTCTTTGAGGTCGAACCCGAATTTTGTTTTTTCATCCTCGCGGCGTGCCAACTCATCCCCACGGATGTGTCGTTGCAAATCGGATATCGTCCATCGGTTGGCGATCGCGAGCTTCTCGTACTCTGCACGCTTCCTGCTTTCATCAACCTTTGTTGCAAGCTCAAAATAGAAGATCTCCGGCAGCGGCCGCTTTTCAACATCGGGATAGTAGGTGTAGAACATCTGGCACTGCTTCAACATGCTGAACGGAAACTTGAAACCCGGAACATCCGCCATGCGTTTCAGTATCTGTTCGCCAAAGATTCCCTCCTTGAGCGCGGCAGGAATCACCTTCTCAACTAGAAATTTTCCAAGGTCCCAATAGTTGTCGGCGGAAAAGGAATTGAGTTTTTCGATGAGAGGATCGAGCGACGATCCCTTGCCCGTTCTGGGCGATGCAATGGTCGCGGTCTTTGTCATGCTTCCTCCGGTGTGCTGGTTTGACGAGAGAGATGCAGGAACTATTCAACAATACTACAAATGATCGTCGATTGCAAATCGACGGTGGGTCGCGGCGTGTGGTGATGGAATGCAGTCGATCAGGCGATCTTCTTGTTCCTTTCATAGACTTCACGCTCTCCAAGCACAACGGGAAGTTGCTGCCGCTCCGCGTCTTCACGGTTGCGGGTTGCCAGTTCCACAAACTCCTTCGAACCGGTGTGCGTGTACACTTCAGCAGTCGGCGCGTAGATGCACGCGAGAATCTTTTGTGCGACCGTCTCGGGCGGCATCACTCCCTCAAGTTGTGGCAAAGTAATACCGCGCTCCCGCGCGATTGCCTTGATGATCGGTCCGGATTCAGAGAACATCGGCAGCATCGATCCCCCTTCCGTTACGCTCGCCCAATCGGTGAGGACTCCCGCCGGACAAATCACCGACGCGTGAATTCCCGTTTCCGCCAGTTCCTGACGCAAGGCTAGCGTGAATCCCACAACTGCATGCTTCGCAGCCACGTAGGCGCTGTTGTAGGGGTACCCGAGTTTTCCCGCCATACTCGCGATGGTCATGATGTGTCCGCTCCCCTGTTGTTTCATGATCTTCAGCGCCGGACGGACCGCATACCAGAGTGCATAGACATTGAGTTTGAACATCGACTGAATCATCTCGTCAGTTGTATCCTCGATGCTCGCAAAGTGTCCGCGACCGGCGTTGTTTACGAGAATATCGATCCGCTTGAGATCCTGATGCGTTTGCCGGATGAGATGCTCGACCTCTGCCTTCACGGTAACGTCGCACGGATGCGCAACGGCGCTTCCGCCACTTGATCTGATACTCTGTAAGAGTTCGTGCAGCTTGTCCACTCGGCGGGCCGCAAGCACGACGGTTGCTCCCTCAGACGCAAGCAAACGCGCCAGCGCAGCCCCGATGCCGGATGATGCGCCGGTGATGATTGC
>CAYJNF010000120.1:0-9083 GCA_964370915.1 uncultured Chitinophagales bacterium | reverse complement strand
TTCACCGCCAAGACGCCAAGGTCGATGCGATAAAAGTCCATTGTTCCATGCCGACGTCAAAATCTTTTCTTGGCGTCATGGCGGTTATTTTCCTTTCGCCGGGTTTTCGGCTGCACCTCTAGCACTCTTGTGCCCCGCGACTCTTCGTTCGAACAAATCATAGGCAACCAATCCAGCCCGCGAGTGAACAATATTAGGCAGTTGATGAAAACCGCCGAACAAACTTCCACAGCTGGGGTTCGATTTGCGTGTACATGTTGGCACAGGTGTTGATCGTGTACTCAGTATGTTCTCTCCTGCCAGACAGCCGACAGGTGTTGAGTTGGAGTTGATGAGCTAAGACTCCTTAGAGCTGACGCCGCTGCTCCGCGCAGCATGTTCACAATAGTAAAAACTTTGGATTTTGAATGGTCGACACGAACACGCATACCCAATTCAACAGGTTCTCACAACCGACAGCGGCACGGATGTGCGTCGTGGCTGTGGCCGCACTTCTGATTGGCTGGGCGTTTGACTTTGGCACGGTGCTCCAGGCGGTGACGATGAGTCTTTCACTCGCTCTCGTTGTTTGGTGGAACGCGCGATCGGTGACCACCGGACGGGTGGAACTTGACCGTGAGATCACCGAACGCAAGCGGGCCGAAGAAAAATTTCAAGACAGTGAACGACGATATCGAACGCTCTTCGAGTCCGCTGCAGACGCGATATTCTTGATGCGGGAAGATCGCTTCGTTGACTGCAACTCAAAGACGCTGGAGATGTTCGGCTGCACACGGGAGCAGATCATTGGAGCCGATCCCAGTCAGTTCTCTCCCCCTTGTCAACCCAACGGAAGAACGTCGAGAGAAATGGCCCTTGAGAAAATTCACGCTGCCCTGGAGGACCGCCACCAGATTCTTGAATGGGTACACCTCAAGGCCGATGGCACCCCGTTTGACGCGGAAGTGAGTTTGAACCGAGTTGAGTTGAATTCGGGCGTGCATCTCCAGGCTATCGTTCGTGATATTACCGAGCGCAAGCGCGCCGACAAGGAGTTGCTGTCATCGGGAGCAAAATTTCGTTCGTTGTTTGAAAATGTGAGGGAGGGAGTCTATCAAAGCACCCCCGACGGGAAATTGCTCACCGTCAATCCGGCCTTCGTCCGAATGTTTGGCTACGCTTCCGAAGCCGAGATGCTGAGTATCGATATTGTTCGTGATCTCTATGCCGATTCCGCCGACAGAGAGAAGATGACCCGCTCGTTCGGCGAGGACAATGATCTCTGGGGTGCCGAGGTGCGATTGCTGAAGAAGAACGGCGAAGAAATTCTTGTGTATGAAAATGGGAGGGCGGTGCGGAACGAAGACGGTGCACTGCTCTATTACGAGGGAACACTCACGGACATTACCGAACGCAAGCGTGCGGAGGAACGACAACGACAACAGCGCGAGCAGTTGGAGTTTGTGCTGGAAACGGTGGGAGAAGGCATCACGCTTAGTGATGAGAACGGGCGCTTTGAAGTATTCAATTCCAAGATGGAGGAGATTACCGGTTATTCGAAACAGGAAGCGAGCGCGTGCACGGATTTCTCGCGACTCATCTATCCGACTGAGCAAGAGCATCAGCGTGCATTGGATGGTCTGAAGGAAATTATCGAAGCAAAAGAAGTGCGCGACGTTGAAACAGCGATTGTTGCAAAGAACGGAGAGCGCAAGATACTGCTGGTTTCAACATCAATGATTGAGCGTGACGGACACACGCGTTTCCTGAGCGCGTACCGTGATATCACCGAGCGTAAGCACGAGGAAGTCAAACTTCAAGAGTCGCTATCGCTCCTCACCACAACACTGGAATCCACCGCCGATGGGATTCTGGTTGTTGGCAACCAGGGCGAGGTGAAAAGCTTCAATCGGAAATTCCTCAACATGTGGTGTATTCCGGAATCTGTCGTTGGAACAAAGGACGACGCCAAGCTGCTGGCCTGGGTTCTTGATCAACTGGCGGATCCGGAACAATTCCTGGCGAAAGTGAAAGAGTTGTACTCCCAACCCGACGCGCACAGCGACGATGTGCTTGAATTCAAAGATGGGAGAGTCTTTGAGCGTTTCTCCCTGCCGCAACGAATTGAAGGACACACCGTCGGACGAGTTTGGAATTTCCGTGATGTCACTGAGCGCAAGCGGTCGGAAACAATGCTGGCCAATCTTGCTCGCCACAATAAGATGATTCTGGATTCGGTCGGCGAAGGTATCCTCGGAGTGGATCTCCAGGGCAACCACACATTTGTCAATCCGGCCGCTGCGAGAATGTTGGGATATGAACCCGATGAGCTGATCGGTCGATCCAGTCATGCAACCTGGCATCACACAAAGGCCGACGGCAGTCCGCATTCACCCCAGGAGTGCGCCGTCTATGCAGCCCTCCAGGACGGCGCCGTACATCGAAAGTATGACGAAATGTTCTGGCGAAAGGACGGAACCAGTTTCCCCGTCGAGTTCGTGAGCACGCCAATTCTTGAGGACGGCTGCGTCGTGGGTGCAGTTGTGACATTTACGGACATCACCGAACGCAGGCGAGCCGAGAAAGCAAATCACCAATCCGAAGTCCAGTTCCGTTTGTTGTGGGAAAACAACGCCGATGGTTTGCGCTTGATAGACGAACAGGGCGTGGTCCTCATGGCAAATGGTGCATTTTGTCGCATGGTGGGAATGCCGGGCAAGGAAATCGAAGGGAAGCCGTTCTCCGTGATTTACGAAGTGGGACAGCAAGAGCGAATGCTCTACAGGCACCGGGAGCGTTTTGCCACGCGCACTGTTCCCCCGCAACTTGAACGGGAGGTTTTGTTGCGGCACGGCAAGAAGATCTGGCTCGAGGCAAAGAATTCATTCTTCGAGGTCGAGGGGCAAGCGCCCCTTCTCTTGAGTATTTTCCGCGACATCACCGAACGCAAGCTGGCAGAAGATGCTCTTCGCCTGAGCGAGGAACGCTACCGCAATCTGATTGAAACGACGCCCGATGGCGTGTACAAAAGCAGCCACGACGGCAAGTTCATCGAAGTCAATCCGGCGATGATAAAGATCCTCGGCTATGAGAGTCGCGAAGAACTTCTGGCCATCGACATCAAATCACAATTGTACTTTCAAGCGGAAGACCGCGAAAGCGCGGCGTTGGAAGAGAAGCTCGAAGAGCTGGCAATGTTTCGCCTCAGAAAAAAAGACGGCTCTGAAATCTGGGTTGAAGACCACGGGCGGCACGTGCTTGGCGACGACGGGACGGTCCTCTATCACGAGGGTATTATGCGTGATGTGAGTGAGCGAAAAAAGGCCGAGGATCTCCTGCAACAACAAGCCCGGGAATTGGAAGAATCGAACTCGAACCTCCGCGAAGCAAAAGCAAGCGCAGAAGAGCAGTCAAAACTCCTGAGAATTCAGGCTCAGGAACTGATCACGGCGCGCGAAGCGGCAATGGAAGCTTCAAGGCTCAAGTCGGAGTTTCTTGCAAACATGAGCCACGAGATCCGAACACCAATGAACGGCATTATCGGCATGACGAGCCTGTTGCTCGATACCGATCTTACTCCCGAGCAGCGCGAGTTCACCGAGATCGTGCGCAAGTCAGGCGATTCACTGCTTACCGTCATCAACGACATACTTGACTTCTCAAAAATCGAAGCCGGCAAATTATCTATCGACATCATCGACGTTGATCTGATTTCTGTCGTGGAAGAAACGGTCGAGCTTCTTGCGCCGCGCGCGCAAGAGAGCGGCCTTGAGCTTGGCTGTCTCATTGATGGCGATGTCTTGCGGGCAGTGCGGTGCGATCCTGGTCGTGTGCGACAGGTGTTGACAAATCTCATTGGCAATGCCATCAAATTCACCGAAGAGGGCGAAATAACGGTGGGCGCGCTGATCGAGAACCAGACCGAACACAGCGTGGAGGTGCGGTTTACCATTACCGATACCGGCATCGGCATCTCAGACGAAGCAAGCCGCCGTTTGTTCGTTGCCTTCAGTCAGGCAGACGGTTCCACGACGCGCAGATACGGCGGCACGGGACTTGGTCTTGCGATCTGCAAGCAACTGGTGGAACTGATGGACGGGACCATTGGTGTCGACAGCGTGAAGGGCAAAGGCAGCACGTTCTGGTGGACAGCCACATTTGAAAAGCAGCCCAGCCGAGGGCAATCGCGCCGTCCATGTGCAGACTTTTCCGGTGTGCAATGTCTGATTGTTGACGACATCAAGGTTAACAGGACGATTGTCCATCACTACATCACCTCGTGGGGGATGGGAAATGGTGCCGCGGAGAATGGACCTCGCGCGTTGGAGATTCTTCGGCGCGCCGCGAGTACTGGACAGCCGTACGATCTGGCAATCATTGATATGCAGATGCCCGGGATGGATGGGTTGCAACTTGCCCGGGAAATCAAAGCTGATCCAACAATTTCTGAAACGAGACTTATTTTATTGACGTCGATGGGAAACAGGAACTCCAGCTTGTTGAGCGAAGCAGGGTTCAGCGCAGGCCTTTCAAAACCCGTCAGGCAATCACAGATGTTCGACTGTATTGCAGAAGTCATGGCTGATACGCTTGATAGGACTGCCGGCAGCACGATGAGGCAACCGCTGCGCTTGTTGGGCAGCATGTATGCCACAGCATCGAAGACGAAGGTGCCCCCCAAGCCCAGGAAGAAGTTACAGATACTTGTTGCGGAAGATAATTTTGTGAATCAGAAAGTGGCTGTGCGCATTCTTGAGAAGCTCGGCTACGCGCCGGATGTTGCGAACGATGGAGCCAAGGCCGTGCGCTCCATGTCTCTTGTTCCTTACGACATCATATTCATGGATTGTCAGATGCCCGAGATGGATGGCTTCGAAGCAACCGCGCAAATCCGGGCAATGGAAGGATCGAACAGACATACGACAATCATTGCCATGACGGCCAACGCCTTGCAGGGTGATAAAGAGAAATGCCTTGCCGCGGGCATGGATGACTATGTTTCGAAACCCATCCGGCAATCCGATCTCGCCGCGGCGATTGACCGGTGGTCTGCGCGTGGCGAAGTGGTTGTGTCCGAGACACCCAGGGCAACGAGTTCTTCGCTGCTGGTGGATGAAGCAATCATGGAAGATTTGCAGCAGCTCGCGGACGATGACAATCCGGATATTGTGGCACAACTCGTCGGAATGTTTCTGCAGGATTTTCCCGCAGGCCTTGAGCGGATCAAGATCGCGGTGAGCGCCGGCGATCCTGAAATGCTGCGTAAGACCGCCCATCTGTTGAAGGGATCGTGCAAGCAACTCGGCCTTACTGCGATGGTGACACTATGCCAGCATGTCGAGACGTGCACGGAGTCGAATACGCAGGAAGGAATCGAGCGCAGCGTCGCGGATCTCGAAACGACCTTCCGCGAAACGAAGGACTATCTTGAATCGAAGTACTTATCGCGTGAGGCGTGAACCATGAAAGTGCTTGTTGCTGAAGACGATCGCGTGTCGCGCTATGTGTTGACGACAAAGCTCAAGAAAATCGGGCACGATGTTATTGCGACCGAAGACGGCGCAGCCGCGTGGGACGCCTTTCGCTCGGACCATCCTCAACTTGTCATAACGGATTGGATGATGCCGAACGTCGACGGGCTGGAGTTGTGCCGGCGCATTCGATCGTTTGAGCGGGAGAAATACGCGTACGTCATCATGCTGACCGCGCTGACGGGAAAGAAGCACTATCTTGAAGGAATGGAAGCCGGCGCGGACGACTTCCTGAACAAGCCAATCGACATGGATGAACTCACCGCGCGACTAAGCGTTGCGAAGCGGATGCTTGCGTTGCAGAAAGAGGTGACGCAACTACAAGGCCTCCTTCCCATCTGCTCGTACTGCAAGAAAATTCGCGACGAAGGCGGCGACTGGCAGCCGGTGGAGGGGTATATCACAACACGGACCGAAGCAACGTTCACTCATGGCTTCTGCCCCGATTGTTATGAAAAGATCGTGAAGCCTCAATTTGATGAGGCGATGAACAAGGGCAAGTGACGCGATAGAATTTCGGGCTGCACGCTGCAATGAAGTCGAAGCACGAAGTCATAGAACCGTTTCACGGTTTGTGAATCCATCCGATTCTGGCGACTGTTCTGCGAATTCTCTACATTATTCCCACTCACACCATCCGACATTCACAAATCACACGTTGAACACAGGAGATCTCCAATGACCATTCGCAGCATTATTGTTGCCGCAGTTCTCGCGTTTGTTCTTGGGTCATGCGCCAAAGACCCGAAACAGGAAGCGGACGCGTTTCTGAAATCGTACAATGAACACTTCCAGAAAGTGTACTATGAAGCAAGCAAAGCACAGTGGCTTGCCAACACAGACATCAGCGATGCGAACGATAGCCTTGCGACGGAAGCATCGAAAGCACTGGCGAAGTTCCAGGGAAGCAAGGACGTGATCGAGAAGACGAAGACATTACTCGCACAACAGGACAAGCTCGATCCCATTCAGGTTCGACAACTCGAAAAGATTCGTCTCGCCGCCGCACACAGTCCCGGCACAATACCCGCGACCGTTGACTCATTGATTTCTGCAACCACCAGACAAACGAGCATTCTCTTTGGTTATGACTTTCTCATGACCGGCAAAGATGGAAAGCCAAAGAAAGTCTCCACCAACGACATCGATCGTATTCTTCAGGAGTCGAACGATCTCCATGAACGATTGTTTGCATGGGAGACGTCGAAAGGCGTTGGCGTGAAGCTGAAAGATGGGTTGGCAGAACTGCAATCTCTTCGGAACATGGTTGCCCGTGAGATGGGCTACAGCTCGTTCTTTGGTCTGGAGGTGGCGGACTACGGCATGACATCGGATGAGATGATGGCGTTGATGGATAAGCTCGTTGTAGAACTTCGCCCGTTGTACTCGGAGCTTCACACGTATGCCCGGTACGAACTTGCGAAGCGCTACAAGAAACCTGTGCCAGAAAAACTTCCCGCGCATTGGCTCAGCAATCGGTGGGGACAAAACTGGCCGGGCTTCGTGCAGGCAGTCAATCTTGATCAGCTGTTCAAAGATCGATCGAAGGAATGGGTCGTGCAGCAGGCAGAGAATTTTTATGTCAGCCTCGGTTTTCCCAAGTTGAACCAGACGTTCTGGGACAAATCCGATTTGTATCCGGTCGAACAAGGGTCATCCCGGAAAAAGAACAATCACGCCTCTGCGTGGCATCTCAATCTTGCCGATGACTATCGTTCGTTAATGAGCGTTGAGCCGGATGCTGATTGGTTCAAGACAACACATCATGAGCTTGGACATATCTACTACTACATCGAGTATACCAATCCCGATGTTCCGTTGATGTTGCGTGAAGGGGCAAATCGCAGCTATCATGAGGGAATCGGCGATCTGATGGCAATTGCTTCACTGCAACGACCGTACCTTGAAGAAGTCGGCCTTCTCGCCAAGGAAGCAAAGATTGATCAGACCCAATGGTTGATGAATGATGCTCTTTCGAGTGCGTCGGTCGTGTTCATTCCGTTTGCTGCCGGAACGATGGCGCATTTTGAGCATGATTTGTATGAAGCCAACCTGCCGAAGGATCAGTTTAACGCACGTTGGTGGGAATATGTTGGAAAGTATCAGGGGATCGTTCCACCGACACCTCGTGATGAACAGTATTGCGACGCAGCAACAAAGACTCACATCATCGATGATCCGGCGCAGTACTACGACTATGCTCTTTCGTGCGTCCTGAAGTTCCAGCTTCACGACTACATAGCGAAGAACATTCTGAAGCAAGATCCAAGAAACTGCAACTACCTCGGGAATAAGGAAGTCGGTGAGTTTCTACGCCGCATCATGCGGCCTGGAGCGAGTCAGGATTGGCGCAAAGTTCTCAAGGAAACAACCGGCGAGGATTTGAGCGCTCGCGCAATGCTCGAGTATTATCAGCCGCTGGTGGACTACCTGAGGAAGGTGAATGCGGGACGAACGTACGTGATTAACTGACAAGAATCATAGCCGCAGAGACACTGAGGACGCAGAGTGGAACCCACCACTTTTCTCGCGAACGCCGTGTCTCTGCGGCGGAAACCCAATCTTTTTGCAACTCAACCGGACAACTGTTTGAGAATTCTTTTTGCCCGCGCGTGAAACGCCGGTCCCTCCCACGGCATCCGCTGTTCTATGATCAGCCGTAGTTCCTTTTTCAAATCCGGTTCGTGCTGCGCGATGTTCACGAGTACGGACATTGACAACACGCGCACGGCAATCGGTTCATTGGATTCGAGGAAATCAAAGCAGATGGTCGCAACCTTTCCCCGGAGCCTCTTTGGAATATCGATTCCTTGCAGAATGCCGACCGCATTTCGTTTCACCGCAACATGCACATCCGGCGCAAGCATTCGGTCCAACATCTTGTCAAGATACGGCGCGACAAGGCTGTGATCGCGGTCGGCACAATGCCGGACGATCCATGCTGCGCGCTGGGTGACGCGGTACTCACCTTTCAGAAACAAATCCATCAATTCCCGAAAGCGTTGCTTGTCGTTACCAATCCATCGCGCGATGCGGAGTGTGTTGTTCTTCGAATGTTCTTTGAGAATGGCAGCTTCGAGGTTCATCGTAGCGATCAGTCGAATTCAACCCGGGGAGATTCCTGTTCCGGCCCGACATGCCCTGCTGTAATATTCGCTTTGAAGTAATTCTCGCCCCGTACGGGCGATCCGGCTAATCGACGCAGCATGGTAATCTGCCCGATGTGCGTGAGGGCATCGGCGATAGGTCCCTGAAAAAGTCGCTCAGCAGGAAACCCGAGCGGCCCGTTGGATAGGAGATAATCGTCGAATCCCTTCAGAGTCCGGAAGAAGCGTTCAACTTCCTCGTCCCACGGCAGAGGTTGGGCATTGTGCCAGACGTGAGTTCCTTTCGCGAGTGCAAGTGCCCAGTCAAAGAGATCTCCGATGTGTGCAAGAATCTGCGAGGGCGTGCGACTTGTTTCTCCGACCTTGAAGTGTGCAAATCCATCAGGCGCATTGCACACAGCTTTGCCGCCGCGGTACGCGATCGTTGCCAACGTGTGGCGCAGAAATTCCCGGCAGTCGTCTTTAT
>CAYJNF010000119.1:8195-9084 GCA_964370915.1 uncultured Chitinophagales bacterium | reverse complement strand
ATGTTACCAGGCCCGTCTTCGCATAAAGAGCGATGAGCAAGGAGGTGATGTCGCTGTATCCGCACAGGATTTTTGGATTCTTCTTGATGAGATTGTAATCGAGCAGGTGAAGAATCCGGTTGCATCCCCATCCGCCGCGCACGGTGATGATAGCATCCACGTCGTCATCATCAAACATTGCATTCACGTCGTCAGCGCGGGCCTGATCTGAACCGGCAAGATAGCCATAGCGATCAAGCGCGTGTTCGCCGACCTTCGTGTGAAGGCCAAGGCTCGCAAGAGATTCCGTGACGACCTTGATGTCCTCGTTTTCAAATGTAGGCCCCGCAGGATTTATCAATCCTACCGTGTCCCCACTTTTGATTCTTTTCGGTTTGATTATGGAGGGGGAACCGGGGAACGCGAGTGCTTGTGTCGGCAACTGTGCGAATGCAGCGGCGATGCCAAGTTGTGTCAGGAATGTTCGGCGGGATGATTGCATTGGGCTCCTGTCAAGGTCGTTGGAGATGCGGAGGCTTGAATCCGCGGTACGTGTCGAACCGGGAATCGTAGAAGACAATGTTGGAGTCACTGTCGCGCAGCGTTCCGCCGGAAGGGTAGAGATAGAATTCCGAAATTGTGTCGGTGACTTTGTTGACCGGTTTTCCTTCTTCGGTATAGAACTTCAGTGCATAGAATCCCAGAGCAAAAGGAGCCGTCTTGAGTTGCTCGAAAATGTTTTCGTCTTTGAAAAAATGAATGTCGGTAGCCATTATTTTCCATCCTGAGCCCCGTGCTTTTCGGGGCGAAGGATCTGAATCCTCTTTGTTTGAATGTGGTGCGGTACGAACAGTTGTCTTCAGACAAATAGCTGTGAAGGTCCTTCGCTGGAAAACGCTCAGGACCTACG
>CAYJNF010000119.1:7787-8185 GCA_964370915.1 uncultured Chitinophagales bacterium | reverse complement strand
GACACCGTCGCCTGATCCGTTGGCGTCATGGAGATTTCGCCGATGTTCACGTGCGGCGGACGCGTGGCACAAAAGACAACTGTTTGTGCAACGTCGTGTGGCGTCAATGGCGTCATGCCCAGGTATGCCTTCGACGCACGCTCGGTATCACCGTGGAATCGTACCTGGCTGAATTCCGTCTCGACCAGCCCGGGATCGACGCTGCTCACGCGTACCGCGGTTCCAAGCAGATCCATCTTCAGGCTTCGCGTAATTCCCACGACCGCAAACTTTGTGGCACAATAGACGTTGCCCATCGGATACGTCTGATGTCCGGCGATGGAGCCGATGTTGATGATATGCCCGCTGTTGCGCTCGACCATTGAGGGCAGGACGGCGCGGCTCACAAAGAGAAGACC
>CAYJNF010000119.1:0-7777 GCA_964370915.1 uncultured Chitinophagales bacterium | reverse complement strand
TCGCAAGCCCGCGTGCGAGCCCGGCGTTGTTGACGAGAATGTCGATGGATTGCCATTCGGCAGGAAGCCACTTAAAAAACTGCTCGACGTCCTTTTGCTTGCGGACATCGAGTTGTGCAGTGAATGTTTTGATGCCGTGCATCGTTGCGAGTCGTTGTGCGGTTGCTTCAATCCGCTCGCGTCGTCGCGCCAGCAACATCAGATGGCAGCCAAGTTTTCCAAATTCTTCAGCGCATGCGGCGCCGATGCCCGACGATGCGCCGGTGATACAGACGATCTTTTCTTTCAGTGATTGCATGGTGTGTGGTTTCGTGGTCGTTGTTATTTTACTGCATCGGCGATGGGAAACACCGGCGCGATGTCTACCGGAACGGTATTCATCCTGTCAAGTACTGCCTGCATTTCGGGGCGAACGATACCATACGTGTCAAGCATGGCTTTGGCTTTGTCGTAGCTCCCCTCGGCCTGAATCGTCATGATCTCGGCTGTAAGTTTTGTCACGGCAGCTTTGATCGTAGCAAAGTTCACGCTGAAGGTTTTGTTCGTTGCATCATAGACGAATGCGCCTTCATCGACGAGGTAATTGAATTGCAGTGCAATGCCTTTGCCATGCGCTTCGTTGAGTCCGAACCGGACGGAGCGAAACGCGCTCGCAAGAAACGTCACGTACATTTGTCGCTCAAACGATTTTTCCACGACACCTTTGTCAATAAGATACTGCAACGCCCACAACCCGCTGATATCCGCCTTTGCCTCCTCGAACGCGGAGGAGAGTTCCTTCATTGCCTGCCTGGCGGTGGTTTGCTTTCCGTTGACCGTGATGGTGTGTGGTCCGAGGCCATGCATCAACTCGTGTGCGAGAATGTGCGTGAAGAACGGTTCAAACGCGATCATGTTCTGCTCTTCCGGCGCAATCGCGACTTTGGAAATCGGAATGAGGATGTTCTGGAATTTTGCTTCCTGGACATTTTTCAGCATGACGCGTTTGCTCCCTTTCTCGCGCGTCACCCGCTCGTCATTTGGCAGGTTGAAAGCAGCTGTCTGAACGCCTTTATTCGCCTCGCCGCCGACCACAACTTCATCAACAACGCGAATCGGAGCAAGCGCACCGAGCTTCGGGTTGCGATACTTCTTGTCGATGGGGAGATTGTTCTCAAGCTCCTGCAGTTCCTTGGAGAACTTGGCGAGCTTGTTCGTCTCTACGTCATTGCGGAGTGTGATGAATGCTTCGAACGCCGCCTTGTAGTTGAACATCTCATCCATATACACTTCGTACGGCCCGATTGTCGGTTCGATGGGGGAATCCAGATCCATCCACGCAACATCGCTATCGTAGTAGTCGTTGGTCAGAAATGCGTCCGCCCGTTTTGTGAGGAATGCTTTGAGCGAAGCATTGTCGGTGAGCTCCGACGCTTCCCGCAGAAGCTTTGCTGCGGGTTCAAGCCATTGTTTGTATTCTTCGTTGTAGGGGACGAGCTTCAGCTTCTTATTCTCATCACGTCGAACGGTATAGAAGAACCCGCGCGCTTTTTCCTGATCCGCCTTGGACAATCCCTTTTCCCATGCCTCAAATTCTTCTTTGGTCATGTCTTCCGGATAGTAGTTTGCACCTGCCGGCTTCGGATACGGAGCGCCTGTCACAAACGCCGAGTCATGATCGAGTCCGGACCATGGGCCTTTGTTGAGCATAAACATCCGGTAGACGAGCTTTCCTTCGGGCGAGGAATCCTGTGCAAGCTGCCCCTTCAACATTGCATTGGCGCTCCACACCTGGCGCAGATAGATTTCGTCCATGAGGCGCGAGGCTTCAATCAGCTTGTCCAGCGCCTTCCGATCGTCGGCAGAAAGCTGGGCAACATCTGCGGTAATTTCTGCTTTTGCGAAGCGGTTCAGTTTTGTCGCGAGTGGTGAGTCCATATCCTGTTCTTTCTCTTTGGGTTGACTGCATCCTGCCATGAGCATGACTGCACATGCGAGTGCTGAAATAGAGAAGAGGAGTTTCATTGTGTACCTTTCGAAGATTGCGTTTCGTTGGGTGAGAAGTTTGATATGTAAAGGTAAAGGGAGGGGGGGAGAGAAGCAATCCGAACTTTAACAGATTCGTTCTTTCGATTGGTCCCGCGGCGCTACCGCGAGCTGAACTTCTTCTTCCGATTCCGAATGTAATCCACGAACACAAACTCGCCGAGATTGTTCAGCGATGAATAGTACGCGCGGCCGTTGTTGGCTTTTGTCAGTTCTTCGACAAAGTTAATGAGATAAGGATCGCGGGCCACCATGAACGTCGTGATCGGAATCTTTTCGCGCCGGCACGCGACGGCTTCATCCAGCGTTTTGTTGACGATCTTTGGATCGAGGCCGAACGAATTCTTGTACAGCTTCCCGCTGTCCGTAAAGATGGCCGACGGCTTTCCATCCGTAACCATGAAAATCTGTTTGTTGGCATTGCCGCATCGGCGCAACAACTGTCGCGCAAGCTGGAGTCCCGCACGTGTGTTCGTATGAAACGGCCCGACAGAAAGAAACGGAAGCTCATTCATGCTCACCAGCGATGCATCATCCCCGAAGGTGACCAAGGCAAGGTAATCTTTCGGGAAGCGCGTCATGATCAGCTCGGAGAGCGCAAGGGCGACTTGTTTTGCCGGTGTGATCCGATCTTCGCCGTACAGAATCATGCTATGACTGATATCGATCATGAGCACCGTGGCGCAGGTGGTCTGGTGCTCGGTCTCGTACACCTCGAGATCTTCTTCCTTGAGCGTGAAGTCATCGATACCGTCACGCCGGAATGCGTTCGAGAGCGTTGAGGTGAGATCGATGTTTGTGGGCTGATCGCCAAAACTGAATTTCTTTGTCTCGCTCAACCTGTCAACCCCGCTGCCGGTGTAGGGTGTTTCATGCGCTCCGGTGGGGGCTTTCTTCAGCGATGTGAAGATTTCCCGCAAGGCATCCTGACGAATGCGCTGAATGCCCTTCGAGGTCAACGTGGGAGTGTTGTTGATGTCCTCGATGATTCCCATTTCACGGAGCTTGTCGATGAGATCGTCCATCGTCATGTTCTCATCGAACAGCCCGTATTCTTCCGCGATCTGACGCAGCCAATCCATCGCCTCTTGCACGTCGCCGTTCGTCTGCACGACAAGGTAGCTGAAGAGCGAGATCGCTTGCTGCAGACGCTGCTCGTCTGTTGTTGACTCAGGAGTCCACTTGGAGTATCGGAATCTCATGGAAAGAAATCACTCAAGTTTCTGTAATCGTCGCCTCATGTCCCATTAATCTTCTTCAAATCCCCGGCCAGGACCAGAGAAAATGCTTCCTACCATGTCCTTGTAAGCCGTAACATGATCGACTTCGTCTTTGGCTATCTTGGAGTTTTGATGCAAACCGTCGAGCACAAATTCCATGACGGACGGCATCTCATACCTATCTTCGACATTGGGCATGTGTTTTCGCGTGAGATCGCGCAGCCCCTTCACTTTGTCGAGCTCGCGGAAGTACTCGTCGATCGACATGTCATCGGAGACTTCCACCTTGTTGCCCGACTCAAACCATTGCGTAATCTTACCGTACTCGCCATCCTCAGCGTGCTGTCGCGAGCCTTCGCCACCCTGTGGTCTGTTCGGGCGCTTGCGCAAAGGATCGGGGAAGTATTTCTTGAACGTCTCCCGCACCGCTTTCCCGACGAGTGCCTTGCTGACTTTCACAGAGCCTTCTTGTTCTCCCTCAAACACCAACTCGATCTTGCCCGTCATGCCCGGCAGCGCATGTGGAAGGTCGCAGATGCGCGGCACGATGAGCTTGTCGCCCACAATGATCGCGCGGCGTTCCGCGTTGCTGACGAGATTTTCCATTGCGGCAATCGTGAGCCGGGCACTGACGCCGGATTTCTGATCCACGAATTCGCTCTTGCGCGCCTCAAAGGCAATCTGTTCCACAATCTCTTTGAAGAAGAAGGGGATGCGCACTTCCTTCCCGTCGCGCTTGATGCTCGCTTCCTGCTCGGTGATGCTGATTGCTTCTTCCAGCGACCGCGGATAGTGCGTGAGAATCTGTGAGTCGATTCTATCTTTGAGCGGCGTAATGATGTTGCCGCGATTCGTATAGTCTTCCGGATTGGCAGTGAACACCAGCATGATGTCCATTGGGATGCGGACATTGAACCCGCGAATCTGTATATCTTTTTCCTCCAATATATTGAAGAGCCCGACTTGTATCCGCGGTTGAAGGTCGGGCAGTTCGTTGATGGCAAAGATGCCGCGGTTGCATCGCGGGATAATGCCAAAGTGGATTGCACCCTCATGCGAATAATGCAAACGCTTTGCCGCCGCTTTAATCGGGTCGATGTCGCCGATGAGATCGGCAATGGTGACATCGGGCGTCGCAAGCTTCTCACCATATCGTTGGTCGCGGTGCAGCCACTCAATCGGCATATTGTCCCCCAACTCGTTGAACAGGTCAACGGCATGCTTGCTGACCGGACGAAACGGATTGTCGCTGATCTCACTGCCCTGTACGATGGGGATATACTCGTCCAGCAGGCCTGGTAGCGACCGCACGAGGCGCGACTTTGCTTGACCCCGAAGTCCAAGCAGAATCAGGTCATGTTTCGCAAGAAGCGCATTGATAATGGCGGGGATGACAGTCTTTTCGTATCCGATAATCCCCGGAAATAGCGGCTCGTTGTTGTTGAGTTTCCGAATAAGGTTTGCGCGAAGTTCGTCTTTGACGGATTGGACCTTGTAACCGCTCTTCTTGAGTTCACCGAGCGTGGCGGGACGATTCATGAGGTTCCTCTCTTATTATCTTGCCGCACTATCTTCGTGTTGAAGAATCTGCGGTCAATGTAGGTGCTTTGATTCTGAAAATCAAACTGCCGGGCGCGCCGCGCGGCGCTCATTCGTTGCTATTCCAAACGCTTTTTGGTAGAATACAGTCGCAGCATGACAGACACACTTAATAAAACACTCATCATACGGTTTAGTTCCGTCGGCGACATTGTTCTGTCATCGCTTCTCGTGCGGACGTTCCGTTCTCGTTTTCCCGATTGCCAGCTCGACTACGTTGTCAAAGAAGAATTTGCGGATGTGGTGCGACACAATCCGCATCTTACCAACGTTATTGTTTTTCCACGGCGTGGATCGTTCGGTGATTTGCAGCGGCTTCGGCGCCAGCTCCGGCGAAACGACTATGATCTCGTGATCGATATTCATGATAGTCTACGCAGTCGCTACCTGGGTCATGGCGCGAAACGCGTCGTGCGCGTCAACAAGCGGAAGCTTGCCCGATTCACGCTCGTACAGTTGAAGCTTGACCTCTATGAAACATTTGGCGGCTCGCCAAGCGTTGCACTCAGGTACATCGAACCGGTAGAACAATTTGGCGTGCAAGATGACGGCGAGGGGCTGGAGTATTTTTACTCAGCCGAGGAGGAGAGAAGGATAGAGCAAAAGCTTGGTGCGCCGTCATTTGCCGTGGACGAAATGTTTCTGGGCATTTGTCCTTCGGCAAAGCACAACACCAAGATGTGGTCGTTGGAGAGGTTCGCAGAAGTTGCGGCGATGCTTGGCAGTGAATACGCACTTCCGGTAATCTTGTTTGGGTCCGAGGATGAACGTGATCGGTGCGAGCAAATAGCGACGAGAATTCTCGCGACCAATCCCGGGTTTCGGGTGCTCAATCTTGCGGGGAGAATCACGCTCAACGAGACAGCCGCAGTGATGGATCGATGTGCGCTTGTCGTCACGAACGATTCGGGCTTGATGCATATTGCCGCGGCGCGCAAACGTCCGGTTGTTGCGATCTTCGGATCGACAGTCAGACAACTCGGCTTTTTTCCGCTTGGAACGCGAAGTACCGTCGTCGAAAACGCAGCATTGGATTGCCGTCCATGTGCTCATATCGGGAGGAGTGCTTGTCCGAAGGGGCACTTCAGATGCATGCTTGATATTCCCGCATCAGATGTTATCGCTGCGGCACGGTCACTGCTCTCCAGCGCCGTCTAAGATCACCACCATCACAACATGAAATCACTTTGTAAGTCCCTCTACAATTTTGTGATACTTCCCCTCATTTGGTCTGCCATCCGAGTGCTCGGGGTGTTCAATGCAAAAGTCCGGCGGGGAATACGCGGCCGGAGAAATTTGTTTCCTTCATTGGAAACGCAAATCGCCAACAAGCTGTTGCCCGGCAAACGGATCTGGTTCCACGCATCATCGATGGGGGAGTTTGAACAGGCGAAGCCGATCATCGCGGAGCTGAAACGACAGCACGATGACGTCCGGATCATCGTTACGTTCTTTTCGCCATCGGGGTATGAGCATTCGAAAAAGTATCCCCTTGCCGATGTGATCAGCTATATTCCGTTCGATACGGTCTCGAACGCACGGCGCTTTCTCGACTTGACGCGCCCTGACGTTGCAGTGATTATTCGCTATGACGTGTGGCCGAATCATATCTGGGAATTGCAGGAAAGAAACATTCCCATGCTGATCGCCAATGCCACCATGCGGCACAATACGCAACGGCGTTTTCCCCTTGTCAGGAGTTTCCATCATCATGTGTACAATGCAATCACCAACATCCTGACCGTCTCGCAGAACGACGTGGAGGCATTTGGCGTCTTCAAACTGGATCGTCCGCGCATTGAAGCCGTTGGCGACACGCGGTACGACCAGGTGAGCAATAGGAGCGTCGAGGCTCGCAAGCGCCACATCATCTCGGAAAGCATACTCCGGAACAAACGCGTGGTTGTTGCGGGCAGCAGCTGGCCCGAAGATGAAGAGGTGTTGATTCCCGCGTTCCTGGCGTTGCAGAAGGATATGGACGACCTTCTGCTGATTATCGTACCGCATGAACCGACTGTGGAACATCTCGAAGAATTGGAAAGTGCGCTGACAGGCACCACCTCGTTCATTCGTTTTTCGGGATTGAATGATTACGCCGGCGAGCACGTCATCATCGTTGACAGTATTGGCATTCTCCTCGCGCTGTATACGTGTGCACATGTTGCGTACATCGGCGGCAGCTTCAAGCAGAATGTGCACAACGTCCTGGAAGCTGCGGTGTACGGAATTCCTGTTGTGTACGGACCCCGCCACAGAAATTCACAGGAGGCCATTCGCCTGGTTGAGCTGGGGGGAGGATTTGTTGTCGACGGAATCGAATCGATGAAGAATACGCTGAGAGCACTGCTGGGAGGAGAGGCTACACGAACTGCGTCGGGAAAAATTGCCGCTGAGTTCGTCCGTCAGAACGTAGGGGCAACTGAACGGTTTCTCAAATACCTTGAGCAATACTTGTAGAGCGACGAGTCTCGTCGCTCACGAGCCAAGTAGTGCGACGAGCCTCGTTGTTCACGAGCCTTCCGGCCATGAGAGAATTCTACAGGCGACATCTTCCACACTATCAGCCCCGCAACGCGACATATCATGTCGTCTTCAGGCTAGCTGGATCGCTACCGCAAGAAGCAATTGAGCACCTGCATATTGAACTTGAGGAATCGGAACGGTATGCCTCGGGAATGAAAGACGACAAGAGGCGGCATGAACTGTTTCATCAAATTCACGAGGAATATTTTAACAAGTTCAGCTTGCTGTTAGATGGAAGCTCGGTGGGACCACATTGGTTGGGAGAGCCGCAGATTGCAGACTTGGTTGTCGAGGCGCTGCATTTTCGCGATAAGAAGTTGTATGATCTCGTAGCGTTCACAGTAATGCCAAATCATGTACATGCAATCTTTTCTGTTGGCGACGCGACATCGATTGAAGAACTTCAGCAC
>CAYJNF010000118.1:0-9125 GCA_964370915.1 uncultured Chitinophagales bacterium | reverse complement strand
GGTCCGTTGGTCTGAACCCATTGGGCAAGCGAAGGGGTTATGCTGGTCGTTGTCCAGAACAGAACCAAGACAAGTGGTCGAGTGGTTTTCATAAGTAATTTCCCTTGGTTTGATATTTTGATTGCTGGAAGGTCTGAGCGCTTTTCTAGTATTTATGAGATAGTCGGTTGGAATGGAAAAATGTTACAACCCACAAAAAGGATCTGTCAAAGAAATCAGACAAGGCGATTGCTCATTTCAGATTGACTCTTCACTACATTTAGCCATGCTTCACAAAGGGACACTGAGACCGGAATCTGAATCACTTTCTGGGCTCCGACGTGGAGACCATGCTGCCCTTCTCAAGCTTCCTTGGCCCAATTGCTGAATGTTAGAGTCGAGAGCATCCATCTCTCACCAATACATTGAATCGCCCCGTCCCGGTTTCTCAATTGGAGGTTTTTTCTATTTCTCCCGACAGTTTATTTTTAGGAACGCATATCATCGTCGTAGCGTGAGCGACTCCCGACGATTCTTCTACGAGGCGCAGTCAGAAGAACGCCGAGTCGCTACACTGTTGCTATGCGGACCGGACGATCCCACCGAATTCCAAGAGACGCGTCTCTCATCCATTGTGGAATCGCCCGGCTGCACAGGAGACTGTTTCCATGTGACTCTTTCCTTTTTAGCTGCTACTTTTTCCTTCGTCCTCGCTTTCCCTGTAACTCCGTCAATGACACTCCGAACACGCGCTTGGCCCACCGGGCAAAAGCATAGTCCTTCTTGAAGCCGACTTCGTAGCCGATCTCATAGTAGAGATGACCGTCCGATTTCAGCCTCGCGAGGACGTGGAGCTTTTTCTTTTGATCAATGAACTGTTTTGCAGTGACGCCTTCCTTCAGGCGAAATGCGCGGGCCAGGTTGCCCGGGTCAACGGAGAATTTCTGTGCAACACTGCGAAGCGTCTTGATCTCCAGCCCATGGGCCCGGATGTAGTCGATGGCCTGTTCAAGCGGATGTGCCCCCGACATCGGCTTAAGGGATATTTGGTCTTGTGTGTTGATGGTCCGCGCGTTTCGCGCCTGCGGAAGAGTCGGCAACACAGGAATGATACCTTTCTTCAGAGTGTCACTCAACGGAATTCGTTTGCGGTTTGTTGTTGCGCTTCGGTGAGCAAGCAGAGAATCGCTTCTCTCCTTGTAGTCGTTTGAGAGTGCGGATTGTTACAGCGGGAGTTGGAGTTTTGGAGGAAGTAGCGGGCTTAGCCTGAACCACAAGACACAGCCGAAAACCCTGTGCAAAGAATGAATGACCGCGGAGACGCAGAGGACACCAAACAACCAAGCGGAAAACATGATACAATGAAGTAGCTTGAAATCGCTTCTTCCTCAGCGTCTACGCTGTGAAGACTTTTCAATTGGCTTTTAGATTATCGCGCGAGTTGCAGCCCCTGCGTGGCCAGTGTGTCACCCGGGCTCAACATGAGCGCAGTGGTGAGCAACGACGTTGCCTTCTGTTTGTCGCCAAGATAGTAGCACGTCCAACCGAGCGAGAGGTTTGGTTCGTATTCGCCGGGATAGAAAGCATGTGCTCGTTCGAGATACGTTTTGGCTTCGCTGTACACACCCTTGTTGAGCATGATTTGTCCCAGCCGGAGATTTGCAGTATAGTGCATCGGGTCGAGTTTCAGGATTGAGGCGTACGTGCTTTCCACGGCATCCCAATCGTTGAGTGCGGCGAGCGGCAGCGTGCGTCCAAGAAGCGCTTCGATGCTTTTGTTGCCCGCAAGCGATGTTGCTGTGCCGTAATACTTCTTCGACTCTTCATAATTCTTCGCAGAGTATTGCAGCCATCCCAACCGCAGGTTGATCAGGTAATCGTCTTTGTTCTCTTTGTAGATCGCATCGAGCGCCTGAATGCTTTTCTTGATCTGCTTTGCTTGCTCCTGCTTGAGCGATTCATGAAACACATCGACTTTGTTGGATTTCTGCTGCGAGAGAACCTCGGTCCCCAGCACAACAAGTATGACGACGATGAGCGCGCCGCTGACGATGGCAAAAGTTTTCATTCTGATTTATCCTCCTCGAATTTTGCAGTTGCTTGAAAGTCTATCGGTTCCGGTCTGCGACCTCGTAACGGTGCGTGTACAGCGATCTCCTTGATCGTTCCTTCGTCGCTGACGGTGAGTTTGCCCTGCCATGTCCGTTTGTAGAAAGCAAATACGCCTGAACCCCGGGCGGTAATCTCGTTGGTGATCACGAAGTCGCTGCTCTGCGGTGTTCGCTCACTGAACGTAAATCGCGCGGTCGTGCGCAATTGCGGTTTGAATATCAGAAATAGTTCGGACAGATACCGGACATAACCGGAAAGCATCTTGGAAAGAGGGTAGTCATCCGTCCAGCCTAACCGCGGCTCATAACAGAGCGGAACCTGAATCGCCGTCAGGTAGAAATGATACAATGCCGATCGTTTGCTGCCATTGAAGTTGGTCAGATAAAACACCTTGCCCACAACAGCAATCGTCACCGTTGCCTTTGCCGAAGACTCGATGTAGAGCGTGTTGTACACATCCACCTTCACCTCCCACTCCTCCGAAAACTTCTCGCTTCCCTTCGTGCAATCGAACGCGAGCTTATCGCCAAGCTTGAAGTCAAACGCTTTCTTGATAAGCTTGTGTGCCCCGACGTTCTGCACCGTCATCCCCTGTTGAGATATGTCGAACGAATGCAGCGCGAACTCACCATCCTTGTGCTCAAGGTACTGCCCGATGGGATACTCGATTGTTTTATCTCCCAACTTATCTGTCGCCTGAAATTGAAAATGCAGATGCGGCGTTGGCGAGCGTCCGCTGTTCCCGCACGCACCCAGCGCATCTCCTTTCTTCACCTTGTCCCCCACTGCAACCTTGATGGACTGCGGCACGAGATGCGACGCCGACGAAAACACTCCGCTGCCATGATCGACGATAACCGTGTTCCCCCAATTCGACGAAATATTCGTCTCGCCTACTGCGTTGTCCGGAATTCCATCCACCACTCGCACAACAATGCCCTCAAGCGGTGCGATGACGGGAAGGTTGTAGCAATAGTAATCTTTCAGTGTTGTTCCTTTGCCTGAGAATTCCGAGTCGCTTGCATCGATCACCACAAAATCCCAGGCGAACTTCCATTTGTCTTTGTGGGTGATGTCGCCTCGATGGCCTTGCGAAATCAGCCACTCGCCGTAGAACGGAAGCTCGGGAACGACTGCCTTGAATTTCTCGAAGCGGGAGATTCGATTGTGATGATAATAGAAATTTTCTTCAGGTGTTCCTGGCAGAAAATACAACAGCACCAGGTTGCTTTGCTCGCGACGGAATTTCAGGCTATACAACACCGACAACACCGCGAAGTTAAACGGCAGCACCACCACCGGCAATGCGACGTGTGAAAGAAGTTTCGCGAAGAAGCCGGTCAGCACCACAATCATCACCGACGAAATCACCGCGAGGGTAAACGACTTCGGTGAAGGAATGATAAGATTGCCGCCGAGTGCGAGTGCCGTGAGCGCGGCGTTGAGTCCCGCAAGCATGACAAGCGACTCCGATGGCTGTCCGAACATCAGATGCACGGTGATCGTCGACGTGAGAAAGCCGACGATGCTGAGAATGAACATAACGCGCGAGAGAACCAGAAACGCAATCGCAAACGCCGCGCCTGCAATGGCATTGGGTTGATACACAACAAAGGCGAGCGATTTGAAGAATGTTTGCACAGAGGCGGGGAGCGCAGAAAACAATCCAACGTCGGTGGCGAGGACCACATGGCGCTCGATCGCACCGAAATTTGTTACGAAGATCAGGAAGATGTACAGCGAAACGATGAACGGCAGACTCAACCCGGGAAGGTTGAATACCGATGCCATATGATGTTCAAGCACGGCGGAGACAAAGAAGGTAATGACGACAAACAGCAGGACAAGCACGATGATGAAGAACGACAACTTGAAATAGAAAGCCACCGCCGCGCCGAACAGGATGCCGTTGAACCCGTAAAACCCGCTGCGGATTTTCGACTCATCGAACTTCAGAACGTAGGCGGTGAGGTTCGAAAGGGTCACGCCGAGCAACGCGAGCAATCCCATTTGCGGGACAAGAAACGTTCCGGCGAGTATCACTCCTCCGAGCCATCGCCTGTTCGAAAAGAATATTTGCGCGTAGCTGTAAAGTATCGAGTCGACGAAGAAGTTCATTGGCGTTCGTGCTTCAGTGTCCGGCGGATGTGCGGGTGATTGCTGCGAGCTTCGCGGGCACAACTTCCCTCTCCATCACATACTCCAGTGTCTCGGACTGGCGTATCAGCTCCACGGATCCATCCTCCATCACCATCACCACATTCGGACGCAGCGTAATGAACTGCATCCATTGCGTCATGTTGTACGCCCCGACGCGGTGGATCACGAGCTTGTCTCCCGGCTTCAGCGTCGGCAACATGATGCCGTCGCGGATGACGTCGATGTTCATGCACAGAGGTCCGTAGATCACCGCGTCTTCCGAGTGGACGCTCGCCTGCTGGCCCGGAGAGATTTTATGCTTGTACCAGAAGCTTGTGAACATCACGTTCACGCCGGCGTCGATGATGACTGCACGACGACCGGTCGAAAGTCGTTTGTTCGCCAGGACGCTTGTAATCAGAAATCCGGCATCGTCAATCAAAGCCCGCCCGGTTTCGAGAATCAGCGTTGGCAAATCTTCCGGCTTGATGGAAAGCTGGAACATGCCGGATGCAATGGCATCGGCGTACTGCTCCATCGAAGGCACCACTTCTTCGGCCGGAAGATATTGTCCGATGAGTGTGTTGTTCGAAGCAAACCCGCCGCCAAGATCGATGTAGTCCAGCACCAGGCCGAACTCGTCGTGAATGCTCTTTGCAAGAGTTGAAAGTTTTGTCGCTGCAATGCGATACGCTTCCGCCGTCATCATGTACGTACCGATGTGGGCATGCAGCCCGATGAGCCGCAGCCGTTTGTTCGCCAGAATGCGTTTGATTGCCTGCCACGCCTCACCGTTCTCGAAGTTGAACCCGAACCTGTCCCATTGCGGATAGACGCCGACATCCATGTTGACGCGGATCGCGACGTTCGCTTTCAGATTCTGACTATCGGTAATCTCGACAATGCGATACAGTTCATCAAAATGGTCGATGTGAATCTTGGCGCCGCCGCGCATTGCTTTGGTCAATGCACTGACGCTTTTGTCCGGTCCGTTAAAGAGAATCTGGTCGGCAGGAACGCCGAGTGCGCTCGCTTTGTCATATTCAAATTCCGAAACGACTTCCGCCCATGAGCCTTCCTGATGAAAGATGGAACAGACCGCGTTCAGATAGTTCGTCTTGTACGACCAGGCAAACTGCACCCGTGGATACCGGTTTTTGAAAATGCGATACGCGTTCCGTTGATTTGACCTGATCGTATTCTCGGAAATCACAAACAGCGGAGAGCCGTATTTCTCGACGAGCGAGTTGATGGAAACACCATCAATACTTTCCAGCGGAGTAACGCTTGGCCCCCCTCCGAATTTGTTCATGATGCCCGACTGGAGTTTGGTAACGACGGGACGTTCGTATTTCAACTTTTCAGTCATGTTAGAGTTCTCCTGCAACAGCAAGTTTTTCAAATTCGTGGATGGTGGTAATCAAGTCCCATGAATAGCGGACGAAGATTTTTCCCACTTCATACTTGTCAAATACCGGCGGGGCAGCACCAAGGGCAAGCTGCACCAGCGCGTACGGCATATTTTGTCCGGCGCTTGTGGCAAGATACACCCATGCCGGAAAGCGCGGATTGATTTCGAGCAGATAGTATTCGTTCGTCTCCTTCGACTTGATGAACTCCAATTCCATTCCACTCCTCCATTGCAATTTCTCCATCATGGTCCTGGAGAGACTGATGAGCGATTTGTCATCAACCGTAATGCCCGCCCAGCCCTTTCCTTTGTCGGTGATGTACAGCTTGCGCATCGCCACGGCGCCGACTGTTGAACCGGAACCGTCGCCGAGAGCCGCGACATTGAATTCATCGCCCCCAATAAACTCTTGCACGATGATCGGAAGTCCCCACTTTGCGCGAAGCTTCTCGAACGCTGCGGTGGCGTCGTTGAAGTTGTGCGCGATGTACGCTTCGTAGAAAATGCCTTTGACCGCAACCGGATAACTGAGCTGTTCGGGAATGCGGTACAAATCGTGCATGGACGAGACAAGAATGTTCTTCGGAACCTTAACACCGTGCGACGTACAGAAGTCGAACAGTTTGTCTTTCGCGCGCAGATTGAGCTGCTCAAAAGTCGGGAGAAACGTCCGGATGCCGATGGCGCGCAGCCGATCGCTCAGCTTGACAAAGCCGTAGAGTTCGGAATCGAGCGTCGGCACAATGACGTCGATATGCTCGCGCTCGTGAATGATTGCCAACCGATCGTACAACGCATCGAGACCGGTGGACGGGTACGGGATGAGATAGCTTTTCTCCGCCACATGGTCCATGTAGATCCCCGGCTCCAGCGAATCGTAGGCAAGCCCGATGATTTTTCCTGAAAACCCCGCGCCGTCGAGAATGCTGCGGATGACCGGGACGCCCGGTCCGGGATTGTCGGTCGCGTTCAGTCCTGTGACGGCAATGTTCATTTCGCGCTGATCAGCTTGTAGTGTTTCAGTTGATTGAGAAAGTCATCGACATCCCTCTCCAGCGTTTGACTGTCGACGTCGTATTCATCGAGCAGTTCTTGCTTGATTGCAGCGATGGCGACACCGTCCTTCAACATGGTAAAAACAGTTTTGGCAATCAGGTTCAGCGTGAAGGTTTCGCCCGTTGATGCCAGAAAAAGAAATCCCGAATCGCTGACCGCGAGACTTTCCGGTACAACGTAGTTGGCTGTTGATTCCATTCTATACACTATTGTGTGTTGAACATCCTGAGTTCTTGCATCCCTGCAAGCAGCATGCACTCCAGGCGCTGTTGCGATCTTCTGTCGCATGACGAAATTGTGATGGCATCACGTCAAAGAATTCTCCATCTTTATCCATGATCGCCGCCGCCGCTTCCACCCCGTCAGAACGCAATCAGACCGCCGACCTTTTCAAAGGCGTTGCCGTTATTCTGATGATTCAAGTTCATCTCGTCGAACAGTTCGCTACGCTCGAGATTTTCCACAGCAGCATCGGGCGTCTGTCGCTGTTTCTTGGCGGACCGCCGGCAGCACCCGTGTTTCTCGCGGTGATGGGTCACTTCGCCGCGCGTTCGCGTAAACCTTTGCTTCTGCAACTGCGGCGCGGGGCTCTGCTCATGCTCGCCGGTATCGCACTCAATCTCGGATTGAACGCCAATCTTCTGTATTCAATTCATCAGCGACGGTTTGAACTCGATCCGCTCGCGTTCATCTTCGGCGCCGATATACTTCCGCTTGCCGGTTTGAGTCTTATCGTTATCTCCCTATTGCGCACCATGTTAAAGGAACGCGCTCCCGCCTATCTGTTCGCCGCTTTGCTTGTTGCTGCCATTCCGCCATATCTTCCAAACCCTGACACCGATACAAACGCTGCTCTCGTGTACATCATGCCCTTCTTTGGCGGCAACGCTTGGTGGTCATACTTTCCACTGTTCCCATGGCTGGCGTACCCGTTGCTTGGTTTTGCGTTTGCCGTTGCGAACACGAATCGAAACATGTATCACTTGCTTGGCGGCCGGGCCAAAGCCGTGCTTATCCCTCTTGTGTCTCTCCTGCTCGTTGCAACTTCACCGTATGCTGTGCCTGCAATAACCGAGCTTCACATCTATTATCATCACGGTATTCTCTTGTTTCTCTGGATGACCGCATTTCTCGGCGTTTGGCTGATTGCCGCTTCCCGGATTGAATACACGTTCGGTTCACACGCGCCGCTGCGTTATCTCATGTGGCTCGGTCGCAATGTGACAAGCGCGTATGTTTTTCAGTGGCTGCTCATCGGCAATTTTGCGACGGAACTGTATCGCACGCAAAGCTTCGCCCAAGTGATCGGATGGTTTGTTGCGGTCACGATGACCACGACGCTTCTCATAATGATCTATCAAAGATCAAAACTCATGCTCGCTACCGGACGAGCGTCATCTGTCTCACTTTGACGCCTTCGAGCGTCTCAAGTCTATAGTAGTAAACTCCGCTTGATGCATTGGATGCATTCCAGGTGACTTTGTGGTCACCGGACTGCATCGTCCCGTTCACCAGTATTGCTACTTTCTGTCCGATCTCATCAAACACACTCAACGCAACAAATCCTGAAGTCTGAATCCTGAACTCAATTGTCGTTGTCGGATTAAACGGATTGGGAAAATTTTGATGAAGCACAAATCCTGCTGGCTGCACCACTGCGTCATGTACACCGGTCGTTGATTGCTCGACCACCATGAGCACCGGTTTGTCGGATGCGAGACTCGCGGAAGCGATCACCATGTCGGGCCTCCCATCGCTATCAAAGTCACCGACCGCAACCTTCGAAGGACGAAACCACCCTTGGTCTGACCCGGACGTATGCTGATCGGTTGTGTCGTCCTGAAAGATGGTGGTACGCGCGTAACTCGCCAGACTCGTCACCGGACCCGATGTGTACTTCCACTGGAATACGGCTTCATGATAGCTCCCTGCGAGATACAGCTCGGGCTTGCCATTTCCGTCCACATCGCCCCTGGAAACTCCTGCGATGCCTTTGTACGGATTGTACTGATACAGGCGTGTGAAATTTGCCGCAGTAATCAAACTTACGTCCCCGGGGTTTGTCACGACGTACACGCGTCCGTTTGCCGTCGCAATGTACAATTCGTTTGTCGCATCGTTGTCGAAGTCTGCTTCCGCAAAGCCCATGTTCGAAAGATCGATGGCCGTGTCAACGCCGGCAATGTACGATGCGAGTGCATAGGAGTTTGCCGCGCCGGTGTGTTCGTAAATGGCAAACGTGTGCCGCTCCCATCCACTGACAACGATTTCTTTTCTTCCGTCACGGTCGAGGTCGGTGGACTCGAGCGAGTACCCCGCGTAGAGGAATGTCGTTGAGTCATTCAACTCCATGTTCCATGTCGGGTTGGCGAACGAAGACCCGATTGCCAATGAGAAGATCATGATGCGGCTTTTAGAGATTGAATAG
>CAYJNF010000117.1:0-9128 GCA_964370915.1 uncultured Chitinophagales bacterium | reverse complement strand
GCGTGCCGATTTCGCTCGCTCCCTATGGCGAGCCGGAAATGTACTACACGCCGTCGATCGATCGGATGGCGAGGCTTGAGGTTCTCAAGGGCAGCGGGTCCATCTTGTTTGGACCGCAAACCATCGGCGGCGTCATTAACTACATTACCGCTGATCCACCTTCTGAACCATCGGGAAGCATCAGTTCGCGAGTCGGAGGCGACGGCTTCTTCACAACGCTCGTCAAATACGGGACGACTTCGGGCAATGTCGGAGCGCAGGTGAATCTCCTCCGGCGTCAAGCAGACAATCTCATCACGACCCGCTTTCGCATCAACGATCTCTCTGCAAAATTCCGTTTCCTCTTGGGCGATCAATCCTCGCTCGGCGTGAAAGTTTCTGCTTATGACGAGAATTCGAACTCCACGTATGTCGGACTCACGCAGACAATGTACGATCGTGGAGAGTACTTCACGAATATCGCTCCTCACGACGAGTTGCTCATCCGCCGCTACGCGGGGAGCGCAACGTACGACTATGTGTTCAGTCCGGGAATCGCTCTTCGGACAACGGTCTTTGGCTACACGACAAGCCGCAATTGGCGCAGACAGGAGTTTGGACGGACAAGCAGCACGACCAACCGTACGGGCGCCGTCTTTGGCGATACGACTGTCGCGGGTGGCGCTATCTACATGCGGAATCAAACCGGCAATCGTAACAGGCAGTTTGAAGTCGCGGGCATTGAGCCACGCTTCGCGATGAGCTACATGCTCGGCTCACTGCGCAACGAGCTTGATCTCGGCGTGCGTTTCCTGTACGAGCGCGCGTTCGAACAGTTGATTCTCGGAACAACATACAAATCGTCATCCGGCAACACGCGCGAGGACGAAATACGAACGGGATACGCGCGCAGCGCGTTTGTTCAGAACCGGATCTACATCGCCGAGAATCTCATTCTCAGTCCGGGCGTTCGCCTCGAATCGTTTTCGTACGATCGCAACATCATGCGCGGGCAATTCGGTGGCGCGGTGCGCGACACAAGCATCATTGCCGGAAGCGATCTCTTTCAAGTCATCCCGGGACTTGGTGTGAGCTATCAACTTAGCGAAGGCTCGTCTCTGTTTGCCGGTGTGCATCGCGGCTTTGCTCCGCCTCGCGTCAAAGACGCGATCACCAGCGAAGGCAAGCCATTGAATCTTGATGCTGAGTTGAGCTGGAACTATGAGCTGGGCGCGAGAATCTCTCCGTCTCCCGCGCTCTCATTCGAGCTGACGGGATTCTTGCTTGACTTTTCGAATCAGATCATTCCCGTTTCACAATCATCCGGTGCTACGGGCACAGGTCTCGTGAACGGCGGGCGAAGTCGCCATATCGGCGCCGAGGCAGGCTTCACGTTTGACATCGGTCAGGTTCTCTCATCCGACTACAGTGTGGCTTTCAGCGCAAATGCTACATTCGTGCGCGCGACCTACAGCGCAGACAGGTTCATTGCGCAAGGCGCCAGCAAAGTCAACGTGAAAGGTAACTCACTGCCGTACGCGCCCAAGCTGCTGGTGACGGGGACACTCTCGCTAGCGACGCCGTTTGGCGCCGGCTTGCAGTTTACGGGCAACTACGCGGCGAAGCAATTCACCGACGAGTTCAACACAGTCGCGCCGACCCTCGACGGCTTGACCGGAGAAATTCCCGCGCACTTCGTCATGGATGTTGCTGCTCGGTACGCCTTTACGCCGATTCATTGTGTGCTCTCTCTTTCTGTGAAGAATGTCTTCGACACACGATACATCACATCGCGAAGACCGACGGGCATCAAGGTGGGATTACCCCGGTTCATCAACGCCGGCATCGAGATCGGATTGTAACACAACGACGCGGGATGCCCGCAGGAATCAGAGATCTAGCCAGAAATACGGCTTCTGACTTTGACTTCTAACGTTCTTTGTTATTACTGACACGAGCGTGCTCATCTCTCTTACGAATGGACACGCTTCAACACAAGGTCGTCGCAAGCACTCTTGCGTCGCTTTTCATATTCACAACACAATATCAATCAGTATAGAAGAAAGGATGGAAAGAACCGCACGTGACGACCTGATACTACTCAACATCAAACAGGAGAATCATATGCGTACCTTCTATTCTTTTTTACTCGCGATAGTGCTGATGCTGCTCACTGCAAACGTGCACGCGCAGGAACCTTTTTCGACTGCCATCGAGGACAATTCCTTCTTCATCGAAGAAGCGTACAATCAGGAAACGGGAATCGTCCAACATATTTCCAACGCGTTCTATTTCTCAAAGCCGTCGAGGGATTTTTCCTACAGCTTCACGCAGGAGTGGCCCGTCGGAAGCCAAACACATCAGCTGAGCTACACGATTCCGTATTTGTCGATTGCGTCAGGAAGTGCGGCCGGATTGAGCGACATCTATCTCAACTATCGGTATCAGCTTATTAGTCCGGAAGATCATGTGTTTGCGCTATCGCCGCGGGTATCATTGATTCTCGCGACAGGTAACCACGACAAGGGACTCGGCAACGGCGTACTCGGCTATCAATTCAATCTGCCGTTTAGCCATCGGATTGCCGAGCAGTGGGTGTACCATCTGAACGCCGGCTTTACTTTGCTGCCAAGCGTGAAGGCCAGTCTCCCCACCGGCGACGTGAAGAAGAGTCTTCTCTCCTACAGCGCGGGCGGAAGTCTGATCTGGCTTGCAACAGAAAAATTCAATCTGATGCTTGAAACGTTGGTGAACAACTCCGCGGAAATCGGAAACACTGGAACAATTGAACGCGCCACTGAGACGATTGTCAATCCGGGATTTCGATTTGCGATCGATATTGGTTCGCTCCAGATTGTCCCCGGCGTTTCACTTCCCATCTCGTTCGCCAACAGCCTCACGAGAGTGGGCGCACTCGGTTATGTTTCATTTGAGCATCCGCTGTGAGAGGAGAGCTTTTTCGAAACAATCGGAAACGATTCTTGCTTCACTTTCATTCGTTGATTCCTTACTATTGGTAAACCGTGGTGGCGCGTAGCTTCATCGCCGCCACATCAATATCACACACTAAACAGCGAGAGGATTTATGAAAGGAAATGAGAAGCTCATCGGCATCCTTAACCAGTTGCTCGCAGACGAACTTACAGCCATCAGCCAGTACATGGTTCATTCAGAGCTTTGCGATAGTTGGGGATATGAGAAACTTCACAAAGCGATCGAGAAACAAGCGATCGACGAGATGCGCCATGCTGAGTGGCTGATCCAACGCATCATCTTCCTCGAAGGCATGCCAGTCGTAACGCAACTCAACCCGATGAAGATCGGACACGCCGTGCCGGAAATTGTCGGCAATGATGAGGAAGCCGAGCAAGGGGCCGTGAAGGCATACAATGACGGCATTGCACTGGCACACACCGTCGGAGATCAATCGACTGCCGACTTGCTGACGAAAATCCTGAAGATGGAAGAAGGACACGTTGACTGGGCAGAGAAGCAGCGAGCTCAAATCAACCAGATGGGCCTGGAAAGCTACCTCGCCAATCAGACCGAAGGTGCAGCAAGCTGATGTTCACGGGCAGGGCGGGGAATCTCGCTCTGCCCGACTTCTACCGCCAACTGCCTGCAACCCTCGTTAGTTCAGCAAATTGATTCTCCCTCCGCTTTTCGTTATCTTTTTTCCGCAATTCAATCCAACCCCAAGAACTAAAATGCCGAGACGAGCACGCTCTACCCCCTCACGTAAGCAACAACACGTAGCGCTGACTCTCAAGAAGGATGTTGGGTTTCGATTCAAGACAACGGGGTTGGAGACTTTGGAGTTCGTTCATAACGCCCTGCCGGAGATTGACCTCCGGGATGTTGACACCTCAACTCGCTTTCTTGGCAAAACACTCTCCGCCCCGTTGATGGTCTCGTGCATGACGGGCGGATACAAAGACGCGCTCGCGATCAATCGACAGCTTGCCGGAAGTTGCGAGGAACTTCGCATCGCAATGGGCGTGGGAAGTCAGCGGCAGGCGATGGAAGATACACAGTATCATCGGACATTCAGCGTCGTGCGTCAGGTCGCCCCGACAATTCCAATCGTCGGAAACATCGGCGCCGCAGAAGTGGCAACCATGACAACTGCCGACGCTGCGCGCAGGCTCGTTGAGCTTGTGAAGGCCGATGCGTTCACCGTGCATCTGAATCCGCTGCAAGAATTTCTTCAACCCGAAGGGAACACAAACTTCCGGGGCGTACTCAAAGGAATCGAGTTACTCGTCCGGCAACTCCCGGTCCCCGTCATTGTCAAAGAGATCGGGGCAGGCATTTCTGCCGATGTTGCGAAGCGGTTGCTCGACGTTGGCGTTAAACACATCGATGTTGCAGGCGCAGGCGGCACGAGTTGGGCGGGGATAGAAACGTTGCGCAAGAAAGAAAAGGAAGTTGCGATGAAGTTCTGGGATTGGGGAATCCCGACTGCCTCCGCCATTCGAGATGTGGCGGCGCTTCGCACATCATCCGGAGAATTCACGCTTATTGCCTCCGGCGGAATCACGTCGGGATTCGAAGCGGCAAAATGCATCGCGCTCGGCGCAGATCTCGCTGCCTCGGCGCGACCCATATTGAAGAGATTACAGGAGAAGGGACAAACCGGACTGCAAGCGTTGATCGCTCAGTGGGTTGAGGAAATCAAAGGCATCATGTTCCTCACAGGAAGCGCGACCATTGCCGATTTGCAGAAGGCTCCACTTGCGAGGTACTCTTGAACGTTCACAAGCGGCTGTATGATTCGTTGCGGCGGCTGGTGGACGAACGCCTTCATTCGCTGGTCAAGCAAAAAAGTCCAAAGGAAGTTTCCGATGCATGCCGGTACGTGCTTTCCGGCGGAGGCAAACGAGTTCGCGCAACGCTCGTGTTGCTCTCGTGTAAAGCGGTCGGCGGCAACGTTCGCGATGCGGTCGATGCAAGTGCCGCAGTGGAATTGATGCACAACTTCACGCTTGTTCATGATGACATCATGGACAATGCGGCATCGAGACGGGGCAAACCGACGGTGCATACGCGTTGGAACGCCAACACGGCGCTGCTCGCCGGCGATGTGTTGCTGGGGCTGGCATATCGCCAGGCGCTGAAAACACACTCGAACAGGCTTCAGCGCATCCTGCATGTGTTCACCGACGGTCTGCTTGAAGTGTGTGAAGGTCAGGCGTTGGACCTGGAATTCGAGAAGCGTGCCGACGTGACAGTGCGTGATTATTTTGCCATGATCGAAAAAAAGACTGGCAAACTCATTGCCACATCCACGGAACTCGGCGGTCTTCTCGGGAACGGCACACAACGGCAGATCGCCGCGTTGAGAAAGTTCGGCCACTATCTCGGGCGGGCATTTCAGTTGCAGGATGATCTGCTGGACGTGGTGGCCGAAGAAAAGGAATTTGGCAAAACGATCGGCGGCGATATTATCGAAGGAAAGAAAACATTTCTTCTTCTCAAGTCGCTCGAACGGGCCAGGGGAAACGATCGTCGGGTGTTGATGCGGGTGATGAACCGCAAATCATCGACGCCGCTGTTGACGCTGACAGAAAAGCGGAACGAAGTGCAGGCTGTGACTGCAATCTACACATCCACCGGAACCGTTGCATCGGCCCGCAAGCTGATACAACTCAACACCGAACGTGCTGACGCGATGTTGCAGTTATTGCCTGCGAGCCGGGTACGAAGCACATTGTTCTGGTTCTCGAATATGCTCTTGCAGCGGAATTTCT
The DNA here is from genome assembly GCA_964370915.1 of uncultured Chitinophagales bacterium. Taxonomy (GTDB): domain Bacteria; phylum Bacteroidota; class Ignavibacteria; order UBA10030; family UBA6906; genus CAADGV01. Next base: position 3,399 of record CAYJNF010000117.1, on the reverse strand, counting down.
AGATGATCGAAGTGAACGTCACAATCAGGAATAGAGCGGGGCTGCACACCCGACCGGCAGCGGCGTTGGTGAAGACCGCCGCGAAGTTCAAATCCGAGTTTATGATTTGCAAGGACGGCATGGAGATCAACGGCAAGAGTATTATTGGTGTGATGACGCTTGCTGCCGAACAAGGATCGTCGTTAACACTCCGGTTTGAGGGAGCGGACGAAGAGGCCGCGCAGACGGCAGTCGTGGATTTGTTTGAACGTGGATTTGACGAACAGTAGCACCATGAGCGACGACAAAAATAAAGAGATTGTCCTGAATGGTGTTCCCGCAGCGCCGGGCATCGCCGTTGGACCGTCGTACCTGTACAGCAAGACTGTTCCCAAAGTGCATCAGCGGGCAATCGCTCCGCATGAAGTGGAGACTGAACTTGAGCGTTTGCGCACCGCAGTCGGCCGTTCGGAAAAAGAATTGCAGAAGATCCACTCGTTCGCAGAACAGAAACTCGGAACGTCGAGCGCTAAGATTCTTGAAGCGCAAGTGATGATACTGCAGGATACCGTGTTGATGGGCGCCATCGAGACACGAATCCGCACGGAGTTGAAGAATGCCGAGTACATCGTGTACGATGAAGTCGGGAAGTATCGCCGCCTCATGATGGAATCCGAAGACGAGTACATTCAGGAACGGACGCACGATGTTGACGATGTCATGAACAGAGTGATCCGCAACATTCAGGATCAGAAACTCTTCTCACGTCTCGAAGGCGAATCCATCATTGTCTCGCACTCCCTCACCCCCGCCGATACGGTGATCTTCAGTCGTAATCAGGTGCTTGGCTATGCGACGGATCATGGCGGGTTCACGTCGCATGCGGCCTTGCTTTCCCGCTCGCTGAAAATTCCTGCCGTGCTCGGGTTGCGCAACGCGACAACGCTTGTGAAGACCGGAGACACTCTTGGCATTGATGGATATGCCGGCACGCTCTTCATCAATCCGACGGAAGAAACCATCGAAGGACTCCGACGCAAAGAGCAAAGACTGAAGGAGTTCGAAAAGAAACTCGAGGGCATTGCCGGACTTCCTGCAGAAACACTCGACCACAAACGGTGTGAACTTTCCGCAAACCTTGAATTTGCCGATGAGATCGAGTTTGCACTCAAGCAGGGATCGCAAGGCATTGGCCTCTTCCGCACGGAAAGTCAGCTCATCGGACGGGAAACGTTTCCGACTGAGGACGAACAGGCCGAACTCTACACCAGCGTTGCCGATCAGATGTTCCCTCATCCGGTTATGATCCGTACATTCGACATTGGCGGCGACAAGCTTTCTCCGGAGCCATTGCAGGAAGACAATCCATTCCTCGGGTGGCGGGGAATCAGGGTGTGTCTCGATCGCCCGGAGATGTTTCTCGATCATCTGCGCGCCATCCTGCGCGCCAGTGCGAAGAAGAACGTCCGCATTCTCCTGCCGATGGTGAGCAAAGTGGGCGAGGTGCGCAAAGCAAAGGAGTATTTGAAGCAGGCCAAGGACGACTTGAAGGCGCGCGACATACCGTTCGATCATCGCATCAAGATGGGCGTGATGATCGAAATTCCGTCGGCTGCCGTGCTTGCCGAGGAGATTGCCAAGGAAACAGACTTCCTCAGCATCGGGACGAACGACCTGATTCAGTACCTGCTCGCGATCGATCGGGGCAACAACCTCGTCGGCTCGCTGTATCAGGAGTTCAACCCCGCGGTCATTCGCACACTCAAGCACATCATCGAAGCCGGCCACAAGCAGGACAGATGGGTCGGCATGTGCGGTGAGATGGCCGGCAATCCGATTGCGACGGTGCTGCTGCTCGGTCTTGGGCTCGACGAGTTCAGCGTCGCCCCGGTGGTTCTCCCCGAAATCAAAAAGATCATCCGATCCGTCAAGTTCAAAGAAGCAAAACGGATTGCCGACAAAGTGCTGACGCTGCCCACGGAAGTGGAAATCAAAGAATACCTTGCATCGGTGTTGAAGGAAAAACTCCCCGACATTCCGTTGGAAGCGCTCGATACAAGCCATTAGTAAGAATACATTCAGTCAACGAAGGACGATGCATGACGCTCCAGGAAATTCACTCCATTGATCCGAGTGGTATGTACGATCTGATCAAGGGTTTTCCACGACAGGTGGAAGAAGCTATCGCAATTGGCAACGCGGCGAAAGTCAAACTCAACGTCCAGCGCATTGAGAATATTGTGCTCTGTGGACTTGGGGGCTCGGCCATTGGCGGTGATTTACTCCGCAGCTATCTCGCTTCAGAGTTGAGAGTTCCGTTTATCGTCAACCGAAACTACACGCTCCCGAAGTTCGTGGGCAGGAAGACGCTCGTCATCATCTCGAGCTATTCGGGCAACACCGAGGAGACGAATGCCTGCCACAGGGAAGCGATCAGGCGTGGCGCAAAGATCCTCTGCATCTCATCCGGCGGATTGGTTGAGAAGATCGCCAAACAGAAGAAACAACGACACATCAAAGTCCCCGGCGGACCATCGCCGCGAGCAGCTCTCGGGTATTCGTTCTTCCCTCTTCTCATCGCGCTGACAAAATTGAAGCTGATCAAAGACAAGAGCCGCGACATCAACGAGACGCTCGCGTTGCTCACACAAAAAGCCGAAGAATACGCGGATCCTGAAGCTCCGACAAACACCGCGCTGCACCTGGCACGAAAGCTTGCGGGGAAGATCGGCGTCGTCTATTCAGCGACGGAACGACTCGATGCGATCAATACGCGCTGGCGCGGCCAGGTTGCCGAGAACGCAAAATCGCTCACCTGGGGACATGTTCTCCCTGAGATGAATCACAACGAATTGGTCGGCTGGAGCGTGTTGAAGGAACAGATGAGTGGCATGCAAGTGTTCTTCTTACGTGACAAGGATGACCACAAACGCGTGCAGGTGCGGATGGATATTACGAAGGGCGTCGTCCACCAGCACACCGATCACATTGAAGAAATCTGGAGCGAAGGCAAATCAACCCTCGCGCGCATGTTCTCGTTGGTACATCTTGGCGATTGGACAAGCTTCTACCTTGCAATTCTCAACGGCGTGGACCCGATGCCGGTAAAGGTTATTGACTATTTGAAAGAAGAGTTGGCGAAAGTATGATCCATTTGACAAAGCAACATCGCACAGCCATTGTGGTATTCATTCTCACTATGGCGGCAATCGTTTTCGTGACCTTCTTCCGTAACGGAACGTCATGGTGAAAGCAGCTCCAGCAGAGAAAGAAATATTCGCGTGAGCGTTTCTGAAGTCAAGGCAAGACTGCTTCTTGTCCTCTCCTCTGTCCTGTTCATCATTGCCCTGCTCCTCCTTGCGGAATTGTTCGTGCGACTCTTCATGCCGCAGGTGAAACTCTATGGCACAACACGAACGC
>CAYJNF010000116.1:0-9159 GCA_964370915.1 uncultured Chitinophagales bacterium | reverse complement strand
GGTTTGACGTGTGGGCGCTGCTGCTTGGATAGGTGTGGACACCGATGATGCAACCTTCGGCTCTTCTGACGATGCCTGCACTGCACCGCCGTTGGTTTCCAGAAACGCGATCACGGTTCGCACGGGAACCGTCGTCTGTTCCTGAACAACGATCTCGGCAAGCGTGCCCGACGCAGGCGAAGGAATCTCGGAATCAACTTTGTCGGTTGAGATTTCAAGCAACGTCTCATCTTTCTTTACCGCATCGCCGATCTTCTTATGCCACTTCACAATCGTACCTTCGGCGATGCTCTCGCCCATTTGCGGCATTACGACTTCTACTCGTGCCATTTTGTTTCTTCCTTTTGTATTAAATCCTGAGCAAAGCGAAGGATATCGCCGCTCTTCGCTATGAAGAATTTCGGATCGCGAATTGTCGAAGCCGGATTTCTTTCAATCCGCAAGCCACAATCCGAAATCCGCAATCAAGAAAGTCTGCAGTCAAAACGCGGAGAGATTCTTCACTCCGCTTCGCTCCGTTCAGAATGACAACTCAAAAAGCCGATAGCTCTTGCAACGCCTTCACAACCTTCTCTGTGTTCGGCAAAACATATTCTTCCAATGTTGGGGCAAATGGGACCGGTACATCCAATGCACCGAGTCGCTTAATTGGCGCATCGAGATACTGAAAAACATTGTCGCTGATAAGCGCTGAGACTTCGGCTCCAATCCCGCCCGTTACATTATCTTCATGAGCAATCAAGACTTTCCCCGTTCTCTTCACCGCATCGAAGATCGCCGCTGTATCAAGCGGACTCACGGTCCGCAAATCAAGCACAAGCGTCTCAACGCCATCGTTCTTCGCAACAAGCTCTGCCGCTTCCAACGAAAAGTGAACCGCCGAGCCGTAGGTAATCAGGGCAATGTCACTCCCCTCTCGCTTGATGTCGGCTTTCCCAATTTCAACGAGATTATCGCCTTCAGTAACTTCGCCCTTCACACGGCGGTATAAATATTTGTACTCCATGAAGAGCACCGGATTGTTGTCGCGGATAGCCGCTTTCATCAGACCTTTTGCATCGGCGGGAGTTGCCGGCGCAACAACTTTCAAGCCCGGTGTATGAGCAAACCATGCTTCAGTGCTGGCAGAGTGATACGGCCCGCCGTGAATGTAGCCGCCAGTTGGCAAGCGTACGACCATCGGCACAGGAAGATGCCAACGATAGTGCGTCTTAGCAGAGTTAACAACGAGTTGGTTAAATCCGTTCGTGACAAAATCTGCAAATTGCATCTCAACAATCGGCCGCATCCCAACAACGGCAGCGCCCGTAGCAGCACCAATAATCGCCGCTTCGGAGAGAGGCGCATCAATTACTCGTTCTTCCCCAAAGTGTTGAAGAAAGCCTTTTGTCGCTTTGAATGCGCCCCCGTACGCGCCAATATCCTCGCCGATGAGAAACACCGACGGATCCCGCTCCATCTCTTCCCACATTGCATTGGATATTGCTTCGATGTAAGTCATCGTAGGCATCAGGAGGCGAACACCCCTTCTGCCGCATCTTCACCGGGCGCATACGGACTCTCAACTGCAACGCTCAGCGCCTCATCAATATTTTTTCCGATCGTGTCGCGGATTTGTTTTTGCAGTTGTTCGTTCAGAACACGATCGTTACGCAGAATCTTTTCGAATTTTTCAATCGGGTCTTTCTTCCTCCACTCCTCGACCATTCCTTTGGGTACATACGAGGCATCGTCTGAAGCAGAATGTCCCTGCATGCGCATGGTAATTGTCTCGATCAGCGTCGGACCGTCGCCACGGCGCGCCCGCTCAACAGCCTTCTTGCATACATCATACACTTTCACAACATCAGTTCCATCGACCGTATATCCGGGAATGCCGTAGCCAATCGCCCGGTCGGAAAGTTTCTGCGCAATCGACTGCTTCGACGCCGGCGTTGAATATGCAAACTGATTGTTTTCGATAATGAGAATAAATGGCAGCGACATCACCGCCGCCATGTTCAGGCCTTCATGGAAATCACCAACATTGCAGCCGCCATCGCCTATGTAGCTCATGACCACCGCATTCTCTTTCCTCATCTTCGATGCCAGCGCCGCGCCAACTGCCATTGGAATCATCGCAGCAAGATGACTTACATTACCATAAATCTTCAGAGGCGGATCGGCGTAATGCCCCGTTCCATCGCGCCCACGGGTCAGACTTGCGCCGCGGCCAAGTTGTTGCAGGAAGATATTCTTGAGCGTTTGCCCCTTGACAAGATGCGCCCCGAGATCGCGATGCATCGGAAAAAGATAGTCGTGATCTTCAAGAGCGTATGCGCTGCCAACTGCCGTCGCTTCATTTCCCGTCGATGTGTACACACCACCAACAACTTTGCTTTGCTTGTAGAGACGCAGGTTGGCATTGTCGACCTCGCGGGTTAACACCATGTATCGGTACAACTCGATACGATCTTGATTCGACAATGATGACTTGGTTTCCGTCACTTTCAGTTCCACCACTTTGTGAGTCTATTTCAATACCTCAGTAATCTCTCCAGCGCGTTCACAATATCCGACTCCTGCGGAAGCATTGCGTTTTCCAATTCCGGTCCGTAGGGAACCGGCGCGTCTTTCGCTGCAACCCGTTGAATCGGTGCATCAAGTCGCTCGAATGCTTCTGCCGCGATGATTGCAGCAATCTCAGCACCAAAGCCGCTTGTGAGCGTATCTTCGTGAGCGATAAGAACTTTGCCCGTCTTTCGCACTGAGTTGAGAATTGTCTCTTTGTCGAGAGGAATGAGTGTCCGGAGATCGATGACCTCAATGCTCGCTCCTAACCTCTGCTGAATCTTGTTTGCTGCATCAAGTGAACGCTGAACGAGCATGCCCCATGTAATCACGGTAATATCATCGCCTGCCTTCTTCACCTTGGCAAGGCCGAAGGGAATGGTGTAGTTTGCATCAGGTTCCGGAGCAGAGGCAAATCCCTGGCGGTACAAGCCCTTGTGTTCGAGAAAGAGAACAGGATTCTCTTCGCGGCACGCAGTCTTCAATAATCCTTTGGCATCGGCGGCGTTTGATGGAAACACAACGTGCACACCGGGAATGTGTGTGAAGAATCCATCGATCGATTGACTGTGGTACAATCCGCCGTGGATGTAGCCACCCACCGCCACACGAATCACCATCGGACAGGACCATTCGTCGTACGAACGGAAGCGAAGCGTCGCAACTTCATCGCGTATCTGCATGAAGGCGGGCCAGATGTAATCGCCGAATTGAATTTCAACCACCGGCTTGAAATCTCCGCGCACAGCAAGGCCAAATGCTGTTCCGACAATACTCGCTTCGGCAAGAGGCGAGTTGAAGACGCGATGCTCGCCAAACTTTGCAGTCAGACCTTTTGTTGCGGTAAACACGCCTCCCTTGTTTCCGGCGACATCTTCACCGTAAATCAACATCTTTGGATTGCGCTCCAATTCTTCTGCAAGGGCATGATTGACCGCATCGACAAGCACGATGTTTTTTCCCTTGTGGTCAGGTTCCACGAATCCGGATCTTGAAACCACAACCTTCGGCGAGTAGACAAAGCGCTCCAGTTCACTCGCATCGGGAAGAGGCTCCGACTCCGCCCACTCCGCCGCTTTGTCGATTCTTAGTTGAATCTCGCCTTTGATTTTTGCAAAGTCTTCTTGACTTGCGACGCCGCGATCAACAAGAAGCTTCTCGAACCGGGGAATCGGATCTTTCATCCGATCTTCCTCCAGTTCCGACGCGCTCCGGTATTTTTTCTGATCGTCGGAAGACGAATGTGCAAGCAAACGAACGGTGTCCGCTTCAATAACACTCGGACCATTGCCTGCGCGGGCTTTCGCGACAGCGTCGGCAACCACATCGTACATCTCGGCAAAATCACAACCGTCAACCCGATAGCGGTTCAAGCCCTTGTAGCCCGCAACCATTCCATACACGGATTCTCCCGCCATCTGGTCTTTCACAGGAACCGAGATTGCAAACTTGTTATTCTGAATCAAAAATATGACGGGAAACTTTCCGCGTGCAGCCCAGTTCACCGCTTCGTGAAATTCACCCTGGCTCGTTGTGCCTTCACCGGACGACACATACACCACTTCATCCTTTCCATCCCGCACCGCGCCCATAGCTGTACCAACTGCTTGCAGAAACTGAGTTCCCGTCGGACTCGATTGCGCGATGATGCGTTGCTTCTTATGCCCATAATGAAACGGCATCGCGAACCCATTGCTGCTCGGTCCGCCTTTGCGATGCAGCGCTTCGAGCATAATTTCTTCAATGGTGTAACCGAACTGCAACGAGAATGCAAGGTCACGGTAATAAGGATACGCCCAGTCGTATCCGGGTTTCATGGCAAGTGCAGTGGCCGTCTGCGCTACTTCATGACCCGATCCCCCGATGTGAAAGAAAACCTTTCCCTGCTTGAGCAGCACAAGAATTTTCTGGTCGAGAAGTCTCGCGGCAGCGCAATTCTTGTATGCTCCTATCACATGCTCATTCGCCAGTTGCGCAAGAGCATCGGATCCTCTAGCGAACGACTGAGAACCATTGCCTCGGGATGTCTTCGTTTCGACAATTGATGCTTTTGGTGTCACGACAGTTCCTTTGAAAATAGTTTGATTCACTAACGCGCAATCATGCTAAGCAAATGCCAATCTGCCTTTCGTCTCAGGAATTGGACGACCCAGTTCTTTCGCCGTTTCAATCCACTCTGCAATAGTTTGCTCAACGTTTTCGAGCTCCTCAAATATTTATCGCTTCCCCATACGCAGCTGCTGCCGCCTCCATCACCGCCTCACTCAGTGTCGGGTGAGCATGAATTGTATGGAAGATGTTTTTCCCTGTCGCCTCAAGTCGCTTTGCGAGTGCAAGTTCGGCAATCATCTCCGTTGCTTCGCTGCCCATGATATGAGCGCCGAGCAGTTCTCCGTATTTCGCGTCAAAAATCAATTTCACCATTCCCTCTGTCTCGCCGATCGCGATTGCTTTTCCAAGCGGACGGAATGGAAATTTCCCAATCTTCAGTTCATAACCGGCAGCTTTTGCTTTTTCTTCCGTGAGTCCGACGCTGGCAATTTGCGGCTGGCAATAAGTGCAACCGGGTATCGCAGAGTAATCAATTGCCTCTGGATGCAATCCTTTGATAGCCTCGACGCAGTGAATGCCTTCAGCGCTCGCAACGTGCGCAAGCCATGGCGGACCAATTACATCACCGATTGCATATATGCCCGGCACATTCGTCCGGTAGTCCTTGTCAACCTTGATGTGGTTTCGCTCGACCACAACGCCGAGCTTGTCAAGACCAAATCCTTCGAAATTACCCTGCACGCCAATCGCCATCAAAGCTACGTCACCCTTCAGTTCTTTCTTTCCTTCGGGAGACTGGACAACAACAGTAACGTCGTTCGTGCCCGCATTCACACTCTCGACTTTCGTATCGGTGAAAATGTCGATGCCTTGCTTCTTGAGACTTCTCGCCAGGTCCTTCGTCAGCTCGCTGTCTTCAACAGGAAGAATTCCGGGCATCATCTCGACTACGCTCACCTTGGTGCCAAGCGCATTGTAGAAGTATGCAAACTCAATCCCGATTGCCCCTGCGCCAACAACAATCATCGACTTGGGTTGCTCACTGAGCGTCATCGCTTCGGTGCTGGTGATGATGCGCTTTCTGTCGATTGCCACGCCGGGAAGGGAACGAGCCCGCGCACCTGTGGCCACAATTGTGTGCGTTGCAGAAACTCTGTATGAAGCGCCTTCTTTCGGTTTGACTTCGATGCCGCCATTGCCTTGCAGCGTTCCATAGCCTGCCATGTACTCGATCTTGTTCTTCTTCATCAGGAATTCGACGCCTTTGGAAATCTTGTCGGAGATTCCGCGGCTGCGCTGAATAATCTTGCCGAAATCAAATTTCAGATTGTCGTAGCTGATCCCCCATTCACTTGCTTTCTTGAATTGATGAAGGAGCTCTGCATTCTTCAGCAACGCTTTTGTCGGAATGCATCCCCAATTCAAACACACACCGCCAAGCTTGTCCGCTTCGATAATTCCCGTGTTGAGCCCGAGTTGCGCGGCACGAATAGCAGCGGTGTAACCACCGGGTCCGCCGCCAAGCACAACCACGTCAAATGATTTTTCCGCCATGAATTTCCTCGACTAGTAGGCAACAAAAAAGGGAATTCTAGTTCCCTTCCAAGAAAACGTTGAAGTCTGAAAAAAGAACGGTGTCCTTCCAATTCTTCACCATAATGTTGCTCTTTGGTCGATGGAGAAGGAAGATGGTTTTTGTTGTTCGAAAAACCGCCAAAATATAGCCAATGGAGGGCTGAAAATCAACGAGCTTCATCGCCTCACTTCCGACATTTGATGTGAAGAGATTGGGCAGCCAGCGCAAACGACTTGTGTCCTTCGTGTTATTTGCGAGATGTACGATTCAGCAAGAGCAAGTCCCCGCGACTTTGGATCACGATGGCTTGTGAATGAGTAGGTAGATAAACTGAGAGGTGCAGCCGATGCCAAGTCAAGACACCTTAGCTCTGGTTCTGACCCACTTCCGCTTCCCGATTCGCCTGGGGATTCCAGGATGCGTGCGAAGGCTGGTTCACCTTCTTCCGTGAGAGAGTTGGCGAAAGCGGCATTGAGACGTCCTCGTGCAACTTGAACTTGCTGACCATGTGTTGCAGACCTTCAGTGAGCTTATTGAGGTCATCTGCTGCCAGAGCAATCTGCTGAGTCGACTGCGCGGTTTCACTCGTCACACTTGAGATGCTATTGATGTTCTGGCTCATAAGCTCGCTGGTTGCGGATTGCTCTTCGCTTGCCACGGCAATCTGATGAATCATGTCTGCCATCTTTTGAGAGATAGCCATGATTTCATTCAGCGCCACGCCGGCCTTGTCCGCACGCGCCATCCCACTCTCTACTTCCAACGTCCCCTGTGCCATCGAAGCAACTGCGCCGCCTGTCTCAACTTGAATCCGCTTGATCGTCTCGGCGATTTCTTTCGTCGCGCGTGTTGTACGCTCGGCAAGCTTGCGGACTTCATCGGCAACCACCGCGAAGCCTCTGCCTTGTTCGCCGGCTCGTGCAGCTTCAATCGCCGCGTTCAAGGCGAGCAGGTTCGTCTGGTCTGCAATGTCATCAATAACATCGATGATATCTCCGATCTGGTCACTGGATTTGCCAAGTAGCTGCACTGTATCCGACGAAGTCTTGACGACCGACGCAATGCGCTTCATCCCATCAATAGTCTCCTGCACAACACGCGTTCCCTGCTCAGCCGCTTTCATTGCCTGTTGTGCGGTCTCCGCGGTTGCAGTTGCATTTTGGGAATTCTCACAGATTGTCTTTGTCATTTCTTCTACCGCAGCAGACACTTCCGCCGCCTGTGAGGTTTGTTCATGAGCGCCTGCCGCCATTTGCTCGGTGCTGCTGCTGATCTCAGCCGAAGAACTCGCGACCGCGGAAGCTGTACGCGAGAGTTGCTCGATGGTACCACGGAGATTCTGAATCATCGTGTTGAAGGAGTGGGCCAACTTGCCCAACTCGTCGGTGGACACCTCCGGCACGCGCACGCTAAGATCACCTTCAGCGACGATCTGTGAGTGTGCCGCGAGCACTTGCACCGGCTTCAGTACGATGTGCGAAAGCAGCACATAGAACATGGCAAAGAGCGCGACAATCTCTCCGAGCATGACAAATGCAACGGTTACCCGAGCGGCATTGATTTTATCCGTCACGTCACTTTCAGGATGCGCGGTCACAATGCCGTAGCCGGTCGTATCCGGATGAACCACACGGAAATCCCACTTGTCGGCCGTAACCTTCCCAACAACCTTCTTGACCTCCTGGGCAGATACGTGACCCGACTTGAAGATCACTTCTCCCCTGGAGTCCACAACCGCAGTAAAGCCGTTTTCCAGAATTCTGGATCTGCTCACAACATCGCCGAGTTGATCTAACGTAGCGAGAGGATACCCAACATACCAAATTCCAATGACATTGCTGCCTGCATCGCGAATGGGTTCGTACCCCGTAACGTATGGCGCTCCCAGGATATCGACAACTCCATAAAAAGCGTTCCCTGTTTTGATAGCGCCGATCGCCCTGCCATTTGGATCAAGAGGCGTTCCAACGGCGCGGGTGCCATCAGGTTTTTTCACATTCGTGCTGACGCGGATGAAGCCTTCTCCCTGCTTGACGAACAACGTTGCCGTCCCACCCATGCGGGCGCGAACCTGATCGACCAGAACAAATTTGTTGGATTGGGGTTTTCCGCCGAGAAGGAGGTTTGGCACTGTTTGCGTGCCTACCTGCACACTCGCACCAAGCGATGGCGATCCCAGCTCAAGTCCGCTATCCATCAAGTACCTCATCGCAACACCCACGCGTTCCTTGCTGACCGCCTTGAGGATCTCGACTACAGATTCAATCTCCTTCTGTTCCAACGCGTCCACTTCCTGATCGATTTCCGATCCCAGTCTGTTTGAAATCAGCCATCCCACCACAACTCCGGAGAGTACGATGAGCGCCGCTACCGGAACAAGAAGCTTAAGCGCGATTTTGTTCTTCATAGCAAAGTCTCCATTTACTAACAGTGACTCGCTCGTTCGCATGTGCACATCCTCTGTGATTAATTGCCGGAACAACTTTCCACTGTGGCTTGGCGTTGGTAGAGTTTTGATAGAAGATCAGGAAACACGTGGGCGCGCCGCGCAATTCGAAAGAGCTCGCCGAGAAGACCGCTAATACCGTGCCACCAAGTAAGCACATGGAGGTATCCCGAAACCCAACTCATTCAGCATAAATCCGTTCAAAACGACGTGATTGTGTCCAAATTTCGACACCTGCCCAGTATGATTCATGATGGGATGAGCGTTAAGGATTTTCTAATCTACAAACAACACGCCTGACGGTATCTGGTTGCGACAAGTTTATGTTAATGATGTGAACAGGTCAATGAACAAAAAGCGTCCTCGGATCTCGATGCACAACGTCTACTTGTCATACTCTGATGGCGGGATCGTTGTCTCGATGCGCATGCGGTTGCGGATCCGTTAATCGGAAGTGGAGCCACATTGCCTTCAGTTTTCGTTGTGAGATGACGAGGCGCTATGGAGATAAAAATTTCTTCACGACAGATTCGTC
>CAYJNF010000115.1:0-9194 GCA_964370915.1 uncultured Chitinophagales bacterium | reverse complement strand
AAAATCGATGTACCTATTGCGGACCCAAGGTCAGCCACCGTGAGAGAAATGTCATTAGCTTTGTTCTGTAATGTCTTTGGAAACCCATCCAGCAACGCGATCTGATCATCCCCCACAACCACTCGCGCCGTCATATTCGGCCTGCGTGTGCTGAACTCCTTGATGATAATATGAGAGTTCGCTCCGGCATTACTCGTGTTGCTCGGATGACTTCGCGATGAGAATTCGCCGATGGAAACGGGTGAACCGTTTCCCTGATACCAGAAATCGAGTGCCGTCCCCTCTTCACTGCCGCTGCCGGCTTCGAGCTGTCCGTACTGCTGACCGATGTCCTGCGAGCCATCAGCTTCCTCCAGATCAACACCTCGATACTCAGGATCGGCGTTGACGCCGTTGGTCGCGAGTCCGCGGGCTATCACCGCTTCATCGATATGCCAGATGAGTATGCCGCCATCGAAAAACTCTCCAGCGGTGCTCACTCCTCCGGGCAGGCTCCAATCAAAGTCCTCAACATCAGTCACGTTGCCTTTGATGAGGTCGAGATCGAACGCATTGAAATCCACCGTGTCGCGGGCAAACGACTGCTGCCGAATCACTCCATTATACGCACTCGTGACTCGTTGCCCGTTTCGGCCGGCGTCGCGATTTCGATTCTCCAGCAAGAAATATTCCGAGCCACTAATGGGAACGCGATAGACGCGAGCCGAGTCGACGGATGCCGCGGGAATTGCAAGATCATTTATCCCGATAGAGACGATAATCGGCTGATTCCAACCCAACCAGTATTTTTCCCATGCCGATGGTTCGGGCGGAAACACTCCCGCAAAACTGAAGATTGCCTGTCCATCCATCAACCCGAACCTGCCGATGCCTGAGCGCCCTGTGTTCGTGTCGAAGAGATCGGGAAGCCCCAGAAAATTTCCCACCGACGCGCAGAGCAGGCCGTTGATGCCGAGACGCAGCAGCACATCGCTCGGCGTGGCTGGAATTGTCCTCGTTTCCGTTTCGGGCATGATAATCGTGTTGGTGATTCTGAAACCACCACGAACCGGAATTCCTGCATAGCCGGCGCCGTAGAAACTCCTCAGCGCATTCAATCCGATGTAGATGGATGGAATGTCTTGCGGCGTCGGATCATAGCCAATTGTTCCCGCGACGTCAATGTCCCGGCCAACTCCCGCATGAAAAACGACAAAGCATTCATACGGAGAGAAGTCGGCAACGCGTCCGGACGAATCCACTTTCTGCCATGTATCGCGGGCGAGATCGCCGACAAGCGTGTTTGGTCCGGTCTTCGGGGGACTGTAGCGTGACATCTGGCTCGGAAGCGTGTAGACCGAATCGACGAATGTCGTCCGGATGACGGCTTTCCCCTTTGACACTTTGCGATAGTAGTTGGTGACAAACGTAAGATGATCGAGGAAGTACTGCCGATTGTGGGGCGGCGAATCAAAGCCGACCTCTGCCGGATTTGAGAGATCGAATTGTCCATTCCCTGTCGTGCGCGTTTCGTTGTCGGGCTGAAACTGCACCGCCACGGCAAGCACGTCGATCGTATCGGCAACAACGCGAAACGAACGCGGGGAAACACACGCGTCGCCACGCGAGGACATCACCGGATGACTTAACTGTTGGGCGAAAACGGTACCACCGAAGAGAACAACAAGGAGAAACTTGGCTGAAGTCATTGCAATTAGAATTCTACAGTGTGGAGGAGGTCGGATACAAAGGAGTCGCAGAGTGGTGGATCTCTGCGACTCTCGTTTTCTTTACAATTAGTTGACAGCGCCCGTTGAAATTGCCGAGGAGCCGCCCCAGCCAATCAACAGGGAAAAGCGAATCGTATCGGATAGCGGATGACCTTCCGCCGCAGATATGTAGCTGAAGTCAAATCCAAAAATATCGTAACGCAACCCGGCGCCAAACGTCCAGAAGTTGCGGTTGCCGAAGCTTGGATCTTCGAAGAAGTGCCCGATGCGCAATGCGATCAGGCGCGGCGATCCGTACCAGTATTCAGCACCCATGCTGGTATTGATTTTTTTCAGTCCGCTGCCATCGCTCCATGCGGAGAAGAGCGCTTTCGGCAATCCGTCGGATGTGCCGTCGGGCCGGCGACGAACAAGCAGTCGGCTGAAATCGAGCGAGTACGTCATGCTGTTGAAGTCATCTTCAAAAATCACATAGCCAAATCCCACACGCAGTTGTGTCGGAAGTGGATCGGCTTGCGAAGCCTGTGCGTAGGTGACTTTCGGTCCGAGATTGGAGAGATTGAACCCCATGCTCAGCTTTTTGTCGAGCCACTCAACATCGAGATCGTACGGACGCCACATCATCGCGACATCGAAGCTGACGGTGTTGGTGATGCCATCGCCAAGCTGTTCGCCTGCACTGAATGGAGAGAGGGCGCTGTGGATGAACCGTGCGTTCACGCCAAGACCGAGATCCTCGAATACTTTTGTTGAGTATCCTCCCGTCACCGCAAACTCATACGACTTAAACTTGCCAAGCTCGGTTCCGTTTTCACTTGTACGAATGAACTCGCCCAGGTTGAGATACGTGACGCTCAGTCCGACGGTTCCGCCGATGTCGTCGATGCGCATGCGGTAGTTCACGTGATCATAAAAGAGATCTGAGAGGCCAAATTGTGGAAGCCAGTTGGCGTGCGTGAGCGTCGCCTCCTGACCATCGAGAAATGCAAGCGCACCCGGGTTCCAAAAAATCGCCGATGCGTCATCGACCGAACCGGTTCCTGTCTCGCCAATTCCCGCCGCTCGTGAGTTTGGTGCTATCAGCAGAAACGGGACTGCCGACTCCCCCTGAGCCCGGACAATTTCCGGAACGCTCAAGCTCAACACTGCCAGCAGTGTGCCGACCAGAGTTTTCGTGAATACCTTTTTCATGACTCTCCTCCTGAACAGATTAGTTTATTATTTCACACTTTGTCGCCCTGCTTGCGCCAAACTCACTTTGCAACCGCCAGTTTTCCGAGCACTTCACTCGTGAACCGTCCGTCTGTTGTTCGCACAACCACTTTGTACAAGTACACGCCATTGGCAATCTGGTCGCCATCACGATCACGTCCATCCCAGGGAATTGAGACAAACGAATCGTTGACGCTGAATTTCTCGACCGACTGAATGAGCCGGCCTGCAAGCGTGTAGACTTTCACCGTGGCATTCACCGGCACTGGCTGGTTATGCCTGAATGTAAACGCAGTGCCACTGGCAAATGGATTGGGGTAGTTCATCACATCCACAACGCGCAATTGATCGCTCGAGAGAACCTCAAAGAACGTTTCGGAAACCTGGGCATTGTTGTAGGTATCCCACGCGCGCACTCTGATGGTGTTCCTTCCTTGCGCCAAATCGCGAAGCGGATAGGCGACCGTCCCAGCGCGGTAGTTGTCGAGCTTGCTGGTGTAGTATTCGGTCATGTCCTTTCCCTGCGGGCTGTTGTTGATCCATGCCTCGATGCGGTGACCAACTCCCGATGTCGAGGTGTTGATTCCGCTCGAATCCAGAAGATCAACGTAGAGCGTCGGTTTCTCGTTGACCACATCACCCGGTCTGAAGGATTTGCTTCCTTCATAATTGTTGCCGAGCATGATCCTGATCGCTGGTCCCGCCGTATCCACGCCGGCTCCGGCTTCCGTTCCACCAATCCAGATGTTTGCCGTGTAACCTGCCCCATCGGAGTTGTCATCCTTCACGTACGCAACAAGTCTGCCCCGCGTGGTCGAATCGGAATACGAAATATCTTTCGGCACAACGAACGTGGCAGTGAATCTCCCTTGAGAAACAGAATTCTCGCCCCGATAAATGAGGCTGCCGGGAGTCAAGTACGTAAATGCTCCGAATGATGCAATGTTGATCCGGCGCGTTGCATCATTGATGGCGAGCGTAAGCTGACCGTTGTACGCCGTGCTGACCGTATTCGAATCCGATCGGACCGATCCCTTCACCGTGATACGCGCAAGCGACTTGAGTTGAATTGGGGTCGTGCGAGGAACACCATTCACCGAATCCACTGGCTGCTGGTTGATGGAATCAATCTGCACAAATCCTTGAGGGTACTGCAACTTCATGGTCGGATCGCCAAGCCAGAAATACTTCTCGTCGTTGTCATCATTCGAAAACTGTTTGTACATATAGAGCGCAGTACCAACACGTTCGGTTCGATATCGCCCAAACACGTCCCGATAGAACATATTATCGTACACACCGCTGTTCAATTGCTGGTTCTGGGCAGAATAAACCTTTCGCGAAGCCGAGAGCGCAGCAATCGCACCTCCGTCTGATTTGTTGACGAGAAGTTCGCTGCCGGAAGCTCTCCCCAAATCGTCGAACTGCGAGAAGTTGCAGGTCGCGGCAAACAGCACAAAGAACTTGTTGTTATTCGTCAACGACGGAATCGATGTTGCCGTTGTGAATATGGACTCATGCGTCCACAACGTCGGATTCCCGTGTCCGGTAAAATTCACAATCAACACGCCGCTGTTCATGATATCGATGATGTCCTGGTACGCTCCGGGTTTGCGTCTCCCCTGAGTCGTCAACACGGTTGCATATTCTTCGGCATAGACTTTCTTCTTCTCAAAAATATCCGGTGTCCGATTGGCGACACTTTCCGCTCCGCGGGTATGTTCGTCGCCTTCGGGATATTCAGCCAAGCCATCATCGGCAACATACAGGGCGCGAAGTTTCCACTGATCGCGCACTGAACGAGTATCATAAGCGATAATCTTGCTAACCAATTGATCAGACTCCGGCGTGCTGCGGGCATTCACTCTGCCGCTCACAAACCACGGGTTGGACCCGACGCCGATGCGCGTAAAGAAATCGTCTGTTGCCGTGCTTCGCACGTCGTCGTACTCAACGCCGCCTTGCCACGTCGGGACATAACTGCTCTTCTTCCCCATGAGTCCCTTATAGTCATACGACGCCTGACCGAGGAAGCAGACAAACTTTGGCCTTACCTGTGCATCCCAATTCTCATACGCGTACTTCAAGAAATCGCGGATCGCGGTAACATCCGGGAGACCGCAACTGAACTCGTTGTAGATGCGATTCACATCCACAACAATTGTCCGAAGTCCACCATACGCCGCACTCTGACGATGATCTTTCAGGCGGTTTGCTGCTGACAAAAATTCTGACGACGTGATGATGACGAAATTGTATTGCCCCGCAATCCCGCGCAGACTTACCGGAGTCTCCACTCTGCTGACTGCCGTAGGCTGCTTGTACCCGTTGCCCGCGGCGGCGGCGTACTCGCCGGGTTGCCCGTCAATTTCGTTCGCACGGAAGAAGCCTGATGTTGAAAGTACGCGCTTGACGTTTGCGTAATCCGACACATTGAACACGCTCACCGTTCCCGTGAACTGACCCAGATGATATTCCACGGTAGCTGTCGTGTCGGGCGCACGGAACCGGAGCGCATTGCCAACCGGGTCGAATGATCGACGGTAGATGACTTCGGTCCAATCCAACCAACCGGTTGCACTTGCCTCGCTTGCAACAAACTCGAATCTCATCTGACTTGTCGAGTTGGAGAGTTGAACGGCGGAGTTGACTTCGATGGTACGGGCGGATGCAAGCTCGTACCCGAAGGTGGAAATAGGATAGATGGGTACCGTCTCAAGAAGCGTCGATCCTTCCCACACACGGAACGACGAACCTTCATACGATGCACCGGCAATTGTGAAACGATACGTGCGCACCGGCTCCTGAATCAAACCGGGCAGCGACAGTGTTCTCGTTTGCGATCCGCCGGGACTGATGGGAGAACTCAGCCAATTCTTTCCCGACTTGACGAGGTTCACTTGTTCGGGTTCGACCCACGCGGCATCGAGAAAGCCCGAAGGAACCACCGTCGCCCCAGTTGTAACGGATACTGAGTCCATCCGCTTTCCGTCCACCGTTCCATCATAGGTCAGCCAATAATAATTGACCGTACCATAATGGTTGATGTAGTGACGCATTGTCTTTGCCATCAGATCATAGTAGACACCCTGCACACTCTTGCCATAAAAGACAACGTAATCTCCCGGATTGAACTGGCCGTCGCCTTCTCCGGCAACATAAATGGCGTTCTCGACAAGATCGGCCGGACGCGGAGTGAGAACATTTTCCGGCAACTCGCGTCCTCCATTATTGAAGATGCGGATCTTACGGGGATTGAGACCGGTGAGGCTGATACCGTTGGCAGAGAACCAATTTGCATCGAGCAGATACATGCCCTCTTCGGACACCGTCAATCGATACCACGTTCCGCTGGCAAGGACACTCGGGACTCCCGCGTTCGTGCTGTTGAGCGTCTGCGGTTTTCCAAACTTCCAGGATTTCGCCTGATCGAAATTTATGATCGCCCCCTCCAGCAGATCATCGTCGTCATTCTCTACTCGCGGCGCCGCGGATGCACCGAACACGATCTCGACGACAATTCTCGTGTACTTGCGAAGAGTTTTTGTGCCCGGATTGTATTGCAGCGGATACACATTCACTCCGCCGACCAACATACTCCGGCTTTCGTGAACTCCCGCAAGTTCGGCTATCTGACCCGGAAGAAACTGGTTCTGGTTGTAACGCTCTGCGTTGGGAGTGAGATCCCTGACGACGAGCATTTCATCCTTCATCATCAACACCGGCACCGGCTTCAACAGAACATTGGGAATGTCTTCGTAGTCGGCCGCGACAACTTGCACTGCATTTCCTTCTTTCGATTGGAACCCAAGCGGCAGCAATTTATACGTAATGTCCGGATCTCCCGCTTGCCGAACGGATGGAATCGGCGATGAGCCCTCGAAGCTGTACTGAGCATACGTTTTGCCATTGAGCGTCACTGGCTGTGGCGCACTATACGACGGCCTGAATTCAAGTTGAAGTGATTGACCGGAAGAATGCAAGACTGTGACATCGTGAGGGCGGGTTCCCGAAAACACCAACACCCGGGCAAGCGCTGTTGTGGCTGCCAGAAGGATCACAAGATTTGTTTTCACCGTTTTTTGCCCTTCTTTGTGTTTCCTGCTAAAATGAAAAAACCGAACGTTACATGAAAATGCAACACCCGGCGGCAAAAAACAAAAATAGGAGTTACCGCCATGGTGTGTTCTGTTCTTTAAAGGTCCCCTGCGTACATCCTTACATCACTGCAAGAGAAATTTCAACTGCTTCTCTCACAAGAACCTTTACCGAACAACTCTATAGGCTGTACTCCATTCAAAAAGTGAACTCTTACTTGCTAAAATATAGAAAGAGCGCCTTTGAATGTCAAGGAGTTTTTCCTTTGAGCCTTCATCGCCACGATGTCCGGACGGAGATCCCTACGCACTTCAGTGTACGTGTGGCTATTTGGTCACGTTGCTCGTTTCGTTGATTCTCAACGGCAGAATGGTTAACTTGGTGCTGAGCACTTTCAACATTTCTTCCTCACAGTCCGAACGGGCATGGCCAAAACAATTCAGGTGTTATTCCTCTCCAGCGAAGTTGAGCCATTTGCGAAAACAGGAGGTTTAGCCGACGTTGCGGGCGCCTTGCCGCATACCATTTACAACCTTGGGCACGAAGTGCGGATTATGTTGCCACGTTACGGAAGCATCAAGAACTCCCCGTCACGATTGCACGACATGATCCGGCTGCAGGGCATTGAAATCCCCGTAGGCGACAAGATACTCCTGGGCAACGTCAAGTCCTCTTTTATACTGGGGACATATACCAAAGTTCAGGTCTATTTGCTGGATAACCACGACCTGTTTTCACGTCAGGGGCTTTACGTGCATCCGGAAACAAAGAAGCCGTATGTCGACAACGACGTCCGGTTTATCTTCTTTTGCCGCGGTGTGCTTGAGATGCTGAAGAAGATGGGATGGCAACCGGATATCATCCATTGCAACGACTGGCACACAGCGCTTGTACCTGTATTTCTGAAAACATTGTACAAAGATGATAAGTTCTATAAAAAGACGAAGACAGTCTTCACGATACATAATCTTGCCTACCAGGGAGATTTTCCAAAATCAACTTTTGCGAAGACCCTCCTGCCTGCTGAGCTCGAGGCAGACCTGACACATAATGGCAAAGTCAACCTCATGAAGGGTGGCCTGCTCTATGCAGATGCGCTGACAACCGTGAGCGGCAAATACGCGGAAGAGATCAGAACGACGGAAGAATTTGGATACGGGCTTCAGGATATTTTGCAGAAACGGAAGAGCAAGCTCTTTGGCATCACCAACGGCATCGACACAACAGTCTGGAATCCGTCGACCGACGAGCTGATTCCACACAAGTTTGACGCGAAGAGTCTTGACTCAAAGATCGAGAACAAGAAAGCCCTGCTTGCGAAGATGAAGCTGCCATTCGATCCGAAAACCCCGCTCATTGGCATCATCTCGCGGTTGGCCGATCAAAAAGGATTCGACATACTTGGCGAAGTACTTGACAGTCTCATGAAGATGAACCTGCAGCTGGTTGTTCTGGGTGTTGGCGAGAAGAAATATCATACGCTCTTCGAGAAAGCTGCAAAGAAATACCCTACAAAATTCGCAATCGCTCTCCGCTTTGACCAGGAGCTTGCTCACTGGATTGAAGCCGGCAGCGACATGTTTCTGATGCCATCGCACTACGAGCCGTGCGGACTCAATCAGTTGTACAGTCTCAAGTATGGCACCGTTCCGGTTGTGCGTGCGACGGGTGGGCTTGCTGAAACGGTTGACCAGGTCATCCCCACCAAAGGAACGGGCACAGGGTTTAAATATGAACAGAATGACCCACGGGAATTGCTGGCCACCGTGCAGGCCGCGCTGCGGCTTTTCGACGACCAGCCGACGTGGCGCAAAATTATGAAAAACGGCATGAGCAAAGATTTTTCGTGGGAAGCATCGGCCACAAAATACATCAACGTGTATCGGAAGTTGTTGAGTTGACATGCGAAGATGCATCGGAGCGTTTCTCGACCGGGACGGCACACTGAATGTTGAAGTTGATTTCCTTCGCACTCCAGACCAACTGCAAGTAATTCCCGGAGCTGCACGGGCAGTCCGGAAACTGAACGACCACAAGATCACCACCTGCGTTATCTCGAATCAATCGGGAATTGCACGCGGGTACCTTTCCGAAGCCGATCTCATTCCGATTCATGCCAAGCTGAGAGAAGAGATGTTGCGCGAGGGTGCAACGCTTGAACGCAATTATTACTGC
>CAYJNF010000114.1:7214-9224 GCA_964370915.1 uncultured Chitinophagales bacterium | reverse complement strand
ACACAACCGGGAACTTCGTTCGTAGCAACGTGGAGAGGTCGGGTCCTTTCGAGGATCAAAGAAAACACATTGAATTCCGACTCAAACTACGAATTCTCCTAACGAAAGGCAACGACTTGGGCTACATCTTCTCGGGCGCTGAAATGCCAATGACCTGAAAGCCATTGCGCAAAACGGAGCGCGTTGCCCGACACAGCGACAGGCGCGCCGCTGTTTCTGAAGCATCGTCTCCAACAACACGGCAGTTGTGATAGAATTTGTGGAAGGAGGTGGCTACATCGTTCAGGTACTCCGCCAGCCGGTGAATTTCAAACATGGTTGCACAATATTCCACCATTTCCGGGAAAACGAGCAACAGCTTGATAAGATCAAGCTCATGCGAGCTGGATAGCAATTCCAGGTTTGGATCGGAGGAAACCGACTTCCCTTCATCTTCCGCCTTGCGCATGATGCTGCATATGCGGGCATGAGCGTACTGCAGATAGAACACCGGGTTCTCGTCCGACTGCTGCTTCGCGAGATTCAGATCAAAATTCAGATGGCCTGTCATGCTGCGCATGAGGAAGAAGTAACGCACGACATCGGCGCCCACCTCAGCAATCAATTCATCGAGCGTGATGAAGTTGGCTTTACGCGTGGACATTTTCACGATTTCGCCATTCTGCGTAATCGTGACAAACTGATGGATCAACACTTTGACTTTCTCATCGTTGTAGCCAAGCGCTTTGAGTGCCGCCAGCACATCGGGATACGTCGCAATGTGATCAGATCCAAAAATATCCACAACAAACTCAAAGCCCCGCCGAAACTTGTCGACATGATACGCGATATCCGGCAGCCGGTATGTCGGCTCGCCTGTGCTTTTCACCATCACTTTGTCCTTTTCGCCGCCGAGCGCAGTGGTCTTCAGCCAAATCGCACCTTCACTCTCGTACGACAATTCCCTCTTCTTCAGCTCTTCCAGCACCTCCTTGATTTTTCCGTCTTCATAAAGGGAGTTCTCATTGAAGAATGTTTTGAAGACGATCCCCAGACTTTGCAGGGTGTTCTTGATGTCATCAAAAATCTCTTTCTCAGCCTGAGCCTTGAACTTTCCTTCTGCAGGCTCTTCTTTCAACGAGCTGCCAAATTCGTTTTTGAGATGGGAGGCAATATCCTTGATGTATTCACCCTGATAGTAGTCCTCAGGGAAGGTCACATGTTCGCCGAGCAATTCGAGATAGCGTAATCGCACCGAGTCACCGAGCACGCGCATCTGGCGTCCGGCGTTATTGAAATAGTATTCGCGGGTAACGTCATACCCGGTCCACTCAAGCAGATTCGAAACGGTGTCGCCATACACAGCGCCACGCCCATGTCCAACGGTAAGCGGTCCGGTCGGGTTAGCACTCACAAACTCGACTTGCGTTTTCTTTCCCTTCCCAACATTCGATCTGCCGAATGCAGTTTCATTCTTCAGAAGCTCGCCGAGTTGATGCTGAAAAAATTTGTCCGTGAACTTGAAGTTGATAAACCCGGGCCCGGCTATTTCCACTTTGCTGACGAGCGACGAATCGATATCCAACTTCGCCACAATGTCTGTGGCGAGTTGACGAGGATTCTTCCGTTGCGGTTTAGCAAGGACCATCGCAACGTTCGTCGTCAAATCACCATGCTCAGCCTGGCGCGGTTTTTCAAATGTTATGCGGAGATCGCCATCAACCCCAAGAGCTTTGAGCGCACCACTCACCTTTTCCTGAAGGTACTGTTTCATACAAACTAGGCGACTTTCTTTCTGGTTGAAGGCTTCTTGCGCTTCGGGGCGACTTTGCGCTTTGAAGTGGCCGGTGACTTTCGCGTGCGGGTTGCGGCAATCGGAGGTTCATCCCTCACCGTTTTCATTTTCGCATCGCCCCACAATTTTTCGAGATTATAGTAACCGCGGGTATTCTTGTGAAAGATGTGAAGCACCACGTCGGAATAGTCGAGCAACATCCAGTTGGGCGATCCTGTCTCTTTGTGCCATGGCGA
>CAYJNF010000114.1:0-7204 GCA_964370915.1 uncultured Chitinophagales bacterium | reverse complement strand
ATTCCCTTCTCCTCTGTTCCGTCAAGAACGGCATCTGCAATTGCTTTGATTTGCGTCTCCGAATCGGCAGAACAAACCACAAAATAGTCCGTCATCGAGGTCAATGGACGCAAGTCCATAACGACGACATCGTGCGCCTTCTTGGTCAGCGCGAGCTTTGCAACTGCTGTAGCTAATGCCGATGATTTCAATGCGTTTCCCTCTGACAGTTGTTATTGATGATATGGTTTCAGCAAACCAAAGTCCTTGCCCACCACAACCGAGACATCAACGAAATAGTCGTGATTGATTTGTTGAATGATATTTGTCTCCCTCACACCGAGTGCGTACGCAACTCGTTTCGCCGTCTCGATGTCGCCTGCCCGGTCAATGATGAGCGACTCTTTGACATCAAATGTCTTGTAGTTCTTCATCTCGACAACGTCGTAGCCACGAGCGCGGAGGTAGTTTGTGAACTTCGACGCTGCACCGTTTACTCCACATCCATTGAGCAAATCAATTTGTATCACTTGTCCGGGCGGCACGTTCGCCCTGTCCGATTCCACCGGCGGATCAAGAACATTACGTTGAATGAACGAGTAGGCGAGAACACCAACGACGGCCAGAAAAAGCACAAGGAGGGCAGAGAATCCCGTACTGCGAAGTTTCTTCGGGTCAGCAATGAGTGATCGTAGGTTCAATTGTTTCAGTCCGTTTACCTCTGGAAACTTGACGGGAATATCACTTCTTACAAGAAATACGAAAGCCGACATTCTCTCCTTGTGAAAGAATGATCGGCTCGTATGTGCAACACACGCTCAGGAAACCGATTGGACCCAACTATTTTCTTTCAAATCCAAAATTGTTGTCTCCCCACCATGGACTGGAGAACGGCGAGTAATAGTAATTGCCATACGGCATCTGCCGATACGAAAGAGAGATGTACGTATTCTCCCACGGCTTGTAGTTCACTTCTGCCCGGCTCAAATAGACTTTGCTGAAATCGCTCTTATTCAATTGTGGTAGCGAACTGTACGGTGAAAAACTGAAGCTGACATCAGCGCGCGCATTCAGATTATCTGCGAACGCATACCGCATGCTGTTGGTGTACGAGCCAAGCGAGAGACTCTGCCCGCCGAATGTTGTGAGTGTCATATCAACAGTGTGGCGCATCGTGAACTTTTCGGGATCGAACCAGCCGAACATGAACGCCAGCGGAGACGTATCTCCGAACCGTGTCACGGAGATCTGCGATTCCTGTTGCACCTGAGACTTGAGCTGAGCAACCGAACTTCCACAGACGATTGCCAACAATGCCACAATAGCCAACGCCCTTTTCATACCATGCTCCTTTCAGTAACAAAACCCACAGCACATTACGCTTTCTGGAAAAAAATACTCAAATGAAGTTGGATTGTCAACTGCTACAGCGCCTTCATTGCTGCTTGCGCGGCTTCAAGCTGCGCGACGGTGTTAATCCCCTGGATCTCGACCGGATTCAGGGCAATACTCGCACGCACGGTGTACTGATGCAGCCAGAAATAATGAAAGACATCAGTCAGGTAGTACTCTTTCTGCGCGTTGGTGGGGGTGATGTGTTTCAGACTCTCAAATAACAGCTTCGCATCGAAGACGTAAATGCCGGAGTTGATTTCCCGGATTTCACGTTGGTCATCGGTGGCGTCTTTGTGCTCCACAATTCCCAGCACACTGCCGTCCGTATTCCTGAGTATCCGGCCGTACCCGGTCGCATCGTCGAGAACAGCCGTTAACACGGTGGCCTGTGCTTTGCTTTCCCGATGGAGATGGATGAGCGAGGTTGAAGTCTCGATTGACAACATCGGCACATCACCGGAAAGAACCAGCACATCACCATCGAAGTCCTTCAACGCGCTCTCTGCCTGCATCACGGCATGTCCGGTTCCCAATTGAGGATTCTGCTCAACACACTCGACTTTGTTTCCATGGGTCCTGGCGAGATGGTCAATCACCGAATCCTTTTGCCATCCCACGACAACAACAATGCGTGATGCATCAAGCCGTGCCGCGAGGTCAACAACGTGCTCCACCATTGGCCTGCCGTTGACCGCAAACATCACTTTGGCCTTTTCGGGATTGTTCATGCGGGTTCCCTTGCCCGCTGCCATGATTATCACTGCAAGCTTACGTCCCATTTTCCTTCTGCAAAATCTAATTGCGGCTAAACTCTGAGTACCGTGTTATCGATGAGCCGGGTTGAACCGAAACGTACCGCCATCGAAACCAAAATCTCTTTGCCGTCATCAGCGCGATCAAGTTCCTTCAGAGTCCGGTTGTCTGCAACGGAGATATAGTCGATCTCGCCGGTTGAATTTTTTGTTATGAGGTCTGCCATCTCCCGAATAATCTCACAACATTCCCTGGCCCCTTCCGCCACTCGCTGCTCTGCAAGCTTCAACGATCGCGACAGGACAACCGCCTCTTTTCTTTGTTGAGGGGTGAGATACGCATTGCGAGAACTCATTGCTAGGCCATCCACCTCACGAACGATCGGCGCAACGATAATCTGAATAGCAAAATTCAGGTCCTTCGTCATTTGCCGGATGACGGCCGCCTGCTGCGCATCTTTTTGCCCGAACACGGCAACGTGCGGCTTCGTTATGTTAAACAACTTCGCAACAACGGTCGTCACGCCACGAAAATGTCCGGGCCGTGACTTGCCTTCGAGAACGTCAGTGATCCCTTCAACACTCACAAAGGCAGAATAGCCTTCGGGATACATGTCTCTTGTCTCTGGCGCGAAGAGAATGTCGCATCCGGCGTTTGAAGCAAGTGATAGATCCCGCTCAAAGTCACGTGGGTATCTGGAAAAATCTTCCTTCGGACCGAATTGCGTTGGATTGACGAAGAGCGTCGTGATCACATAATCTGCATGCAGGAGCGCCGTGCGAATGAGCGACAGATGCCCTTCGTGCAGAGAGCCCATGGTCGGAACAACGCCGATCCGTTTACCCTGAAGGCGCAAACCCTCGGCTTTCTTTTGCATTTCATCAATATTGCGTACAACGACAATTGCCATTACAGGATTCTCTTACCGAAAGCCGACTGGACAAGCTCCACCGCAAATTCAGCAGATCTGTTTTGTTCGTCAAGTATGGGATTCACCTCAACAATTTCCAGCGACGTCATCACCTTTGCTTCACAGATGGATTCCATGATGAGATGCGCCTCGCGATAGTCGAGTCCGCCTTTGACGGGTGTTCCAACACCGGGCGCGATCGTTGGATCGACGGAGTCGAGATCAAAACTCACATGCACGTACTCGGTCCCGTTGGTCACGCGCGACAACGCCTTCTTCATAACGCGATGGATTCCCTGCCTGTCGATGTCCGACATCGTGTACGCGTGGACGCCGGTTTGTTCAATCAGCTTTCGCTCGCCGGTATCGAGGCTGCGAATGCCGACAAGCGCAACATTGTCCGGATCGACCTTTTCGAATTTCCCTCCAACACTCTTCAGATCAGTCGGCCCGTATCCGAGCAACGCTGCCAGAGGCATCCCATGAACATTTCCCGATGGTGACGTAGCCGGCGTGTTGAGATCGCCGTGCGCATCAACCCAGAGTACGCCAAGCTTCCGCCGCTTTCTCCGCGCAAATGCCGCGATCCCCGAGATCGTACCGACAGCGATGGAGTGATCGCCCCCAAGTATCAGCGGAAAGTGACCCTGTGCCATCATCTTCTCGGTCATCCTGGCAAGGATCTTTGAGGCACGGGCGATTTCTTTCAGGTAGCGTGAGCGTGTGTCGCCAACCCGAATCTCTTCCATAATGCGGATGTCGAGATTGCCGTCGTCAATGATCTTGTTGCCGAGTTCCTTCAGTCGCCCGGAGACGCCGGCAATGCGGATCGCCGACGGACCCATATCAACGCCGCGGCGGCCGGAGCCAAGGTCCATCGGCACACCAAGAACACGGATGATCATGCAATCAGGCAATAATTGAGAGAAGAGTTGAAATCGTGTGCTTCATTTCTTTCCGGTGCACGACGAGGTCCAGGAATCCATGTTCCAACAAAAACTCACTGCGCTGAAAACCCGGCGGCAGGTCTTTCCCGATTGTTTGCTTGATAACCCGCGGCCCGGCGAACCCGATCAGCGCTCCCGGCTCGCCAATGTTGAAGTCGCCGAGCATCGAGTAGCTTGCGGTGACGCCCCCTGTTGTCGGGTCGGTCATGAGAGAGATGTACGGAATTCCGGCATCACTCAGGCGGGCAAGCTTTGCACTTGTCTTCGCCATCTGCATGAGCGAGAATGCGCCCTCCATCATGCGCGCCCCGCCACTCGACGAAATAACAATCACCGGAGTCTTTGTCTTCCAACCCCGGTCGATTGCGCGGGCGATTTTTTCTCCCACAACCGAGCCCATGCTTCCGCCGATAAATGCAAAATCCATGCAGGCGAGAACAACATTGCGCTCATCGATTTTTCCTGTCCCCCATCGGGCAGCATCCTGCAAGCCGGTTTTCTTGATCGCCTCCGGTATGCGTTCGCGATAGCGCTTCGAGTCGGTGAACTTCAACGGATCCACCGAACGCATTCTGTGATCATATTCCTTGAACGCGCCGTCGTCGAGAAGGATTTTGATGTACTCATTGCTGCCGATGCGAAAATGCTTGTTGCATTTCGGACAGGTGTACATGCTCTGTTCCAGCTCCGTCTTATGAACGATCTCGCCGCATTGATCGCATTTCGTCCACATGCCATCCGGCATTTCCTTCTTCTCGGTTTCCCGGGCAATATTTTCTTTTGATCGTCTGAACCAGGCCATGAGAGTATCGCTTTCTCAGTGTGAAACCGTTGTGTAAAATTCCTTGACGTACTTCGGCTCAATGGTAACGCTGTCAACAAAGTCGCCTGTACATGCCATGCGTTCTCCGAGCAACGCGACTATTGCCGCGCTGCATTGAGCAGTCGGGCCGGAAACAAATTGCAAATCCGGCCGTCCGCCCTGACCCCGAATTTTCTCCACCGCATCGCCCGTGATCGTGCACGGTCTTCCGTCCAGATCTTCAAGAACTCTGGCAACCGAAAGATCCCGCTCGCCCCACTCGGCGGCAATCGACTTGCCGTCCACGCGAAACAATTGGCAATACACTTCGTCCCTTCTCGCGTCAATCGCAGGAAGCACATGCGATGTTGTCACTGCTCCTTCTGCAAACGCACGTTGAGCCAACGCCTTGAGCGTCGGAACGGCAACGAGCGGCTTTCCTGTTGAGTACGAAAGTCCTTTTGCAACGCTCAAGCCAATTCTCAAACCGGTAAACGAGCCTGGCCCGATCGAGACGGCAATCGCGTCAAGTGTTTGCGCCGTCATGTCCGCTTGCTTCAACACACGATCGATGAGCAGCATGATGTTTTCGGCATGCACGTTCTTTTCAGCAATCTGTTCTTCGCCGAGAACAACGCCATCCTTCACAATTGCTGCCCCACAAACAATGGTTGCCGTTTCTATTCCCAGGACTTTCAATTCGCAGCAACCTTTTCGACGACGATCATACGGTCATTATCATTGTCGCCGAACGCAATCGTCACGGCATATCGTTCCGGTGGCAGAAGATCGGCGACGATCTCGGGCCACTCGATCGTGCAGATGCACGAATCAGTAAAGTATTCTTCAATTCCCAACTCATCAATCTCAGACCTTTTGTTGATTCTGTACAGATCGATATGCACCAACTTGCCGAAGGATACATCATACTCATGAATAAGCGTGAACGTGGGGCTTGCAACATGACCCCGCGCCTTGAGTCCTTCACACACGCCGATAACGAATTGCGTCTTGCCACTTCCGAGGTTGCCGGTGAGTGTCACAACGTCGCCCGGACTCAATGCAGCGGCAAACGTCCTTCCGAGATCGATGGTTTCCTGAGGAGATCTCGTGAAATACTCTTCACGTTGAAGCGTCTTCATCCTTTCGGTTCGAGTTTCACCACCGGCAGGATCATCTCTTCCATCGAGATTCCTCCGTGCTGGAAGCTGTCCCGATACTGATTGAGGTATTTGTGGTAATCAGTTGGATACACGAAGTAGTAATCTTCTTTGGCAATAATGTAGTTCACCGCAACGCCGCGCTTTGGAAGCTTGAACTCGAGCGGGTTCTTGACGAAGACGGCAGCCTTCTCTTCCGATTTCAGATTGCGGCCATACTTGTAGCGAAGATTGGTCGACGCTTCGCGGTCACCCAACACCTTCGAGCCGCGCAAGCTGCGGATACTGCCGTGATCGGTGGTGAGAATGATGGTGACGTGTTTGTTCTTGGACAGCGTCTTCAGCATGCCGAACAGCGACGAGTGAACAAACCATGATTTTGTCAGCGAGCGATACGCCGATTCATCGGGCGCAATTTCCTTGAGGAGCGTGGAATCCGAGCGACCGTGGGCGAGCATGTCCACAAAGTTGACCACGATCGATGTCAGCTTTGAATTCGCGTACGAATTGATGTTGTTCTCGATGCTGCGCCCAAACTCGGCGTCGAGAATCTTCACGTACTTTGCCTCCGGCTTCAACAGAATTTTGCGGCGGTCGAGCAATCCGTCCAGGAACTGCCGCTCGTACCGGTTGCGACTGTTTTCATCGTCTTCGTTCTTCTCCCACAATTCTGGATACCGAAGCTCCACTTCGCTGGGAAATGAGCCGCTGAAAATCGCGTTACGGGAGTATGGTGTTGCCGTCGGAAGAATACTGTAGTAGTAGTCCTTCGAGATGTCAAAGTATTCGTGCAGCAGACTCTCCATCATCAACCATTGATCGAGCCGAAGACAGTCCACCACAAAAAAGAATACCGATTTGTTTTTCTGGAGTTCGGGGATCAGGAAGCGATCGACCACTTCGTGCGAGAGCGCGGGCCGGTTCTTTGTTGTCTCCACCCAGTCGCGGTAGCGGCCTTCGACATACTTGCCAAACGCCAGATTGCACTCGCGGAATTGATCCGTCAGCGTTTGCTTCAGCCCTAGCTCAGGATGTTCATCAAGCTCAAGCGACCAATTGACGAGACGCGAGTAAATGCCGATCCAGTCGGTGTAGGTGAGGTCGTTCATCAGCGCGACGGAGATTTCATTAAACTCCTTGATATAGTCGCGCGATACCGTTGCCCCGGCAATCTTCTTTCCCTCAAGAAACTTCTTGCACGCCATCAGAATCTGGCTCGGGTTCACGGGCTTGGTGATGTAGTCGCTGATCTTCACGC
>CAYJNF010000113.1:0-9243 GCA_964370915.1 uncultured Chitinophagales bacterium | reverse complement strand
GTACAAATATCCGCAGGCAGAATTTCCGTATCGGTGGCTCATTGAGGAGAACCGGCGGCGGGGAAACGGCGCACCGGAGTTTGAATTGGTGGACACAGGAATCTTCACCGACGACCGCTACTTCGATGTGTTTGTCGAGTATGCAAAAGGAAGTCCCGAAGATGTGTTGATGAAAGTAACGGTGCACAATCGTGGTGCGCACGATGCGGCGATTCATCTGTTGCCGCAGGCGTGGTTTCGCAACACGTGGTCGTGGGGATACGATGGCTACAAGCCCGTCATGTGTTCAATTCGTGAGAACGTAATCCAAATCGAGCATGACAGGCTCGACAAAGGCAAACGCTGGTTGTATGTTGATGGTTGTGACGAACTGTTGTTTTGTGAAAACGAAACAAACGCGCATCGACTCTACGATGTCAATGGAGCGCAGGGTTTCTACAAGGATGGCATCAATGAATATGTCGTTCATGGGAATACGAATGCGATCAACCCCGAACAACGCGGTACGAAAGCTGCCGCGTTATTCAAACGTACGGTTCCGGCTGGTGGCGCCACGACGATCCGTGTTCGTCTCACCGACGAGATGTCGGCGAAACCGTTCGCACACTTCGACAACGTGGTCAATCAACGTTTGAGAGAAGCGGATGAATTCTATCACGAACTGCAGTCTGACATCACCAATAAC
Source organism: uncultured Chitinophagales bacterium (assembly GCA_964370915.1). GTDB lineage: Bacteria > Bacteroidota > Ignavibacteria > UBA10030 > UBA6906 > CAADGV01. The sequence continues at coordinate 8,558 of CAYJNF010000113.1, read as the reverse complement.
GATCAGAAGAACGTTCAGCGACAAGCGTTTGGCGGGATGTTGTGGTCGAAGCAGTATTTCTATTACGATGTGATGCAATGGTTGCAGGGTGATCCTGCCCAACCCGCGCCGCCGCAAGAGCGCAAACACGGGCGCAACTGCGATTGGGAACATCTCAACAACGCAGACATCATCTCGATGCCGGACAAGTGGGAATACCCGTGGTATGCCGCGTGGGACCTGGCGTTCCATTGCCTGCCGCTGGCAATGGTCGATCCGGAGTTTGCAAAGGAACAGCTCGTCCTTCTCACCAAAGAGTGGTACATGCATCCGAACGGTCAGTTTCCCGCGTACGAGTGGGCGTTCGGCGACGTGAATCCTCCGGTGCATGCATGGGCCACGTGGCGAGTGTACAAGATCGATCAAAAGTTGAACGGCGGCAACGGCGATTTTAATTTTTTGGAAAGAGTATTTCACAAATTGCTACTGAACTTTACCTGGTGGGTAAATCGCAAGGACACCGAGGGGCACAACATTTTCCAGGGAGGCTTTCTCGGACTGGACAACATCGGCGTTTTCGACCGGAGCGCGCCATTGCCGACCGGCGGGCACATCGAACAGGCGGACGGCACAAGCTGGATGGCGATGTATTCGCTCAACCTCATGCGCATCTCGCTGGAACTCGCGGCAACGAAACCCATCTATCAGGATATGGCGACAAAATTCTTCGAGCACTTTATGTACATCGCCGGCGCAATGGCGAATATCGGAGGCGAAGGAATCGACTTGTGGGATACGCAGGACGAGTTCTTCTACGATGTACTTCACTTGCCGCATGGTGAACGCATCCCGTTGCGTGTGCGCTCGATGGTGGGACTCACGCCGCTGTTTGCAGTCGAAACCATTGAGCCTGAGTTACTTGACAAACTCCCCGACTTCAAACGTCATATGGATTGGTTCCTGAATTATCGCAAGGATCTGGCTGCGCTCGTCTCGCGTTGGCAGGAGCCCGGCCTTGGGGAACGTCGATTGCTCTCGCTTTTGCGCGGACACCGTATGAAGAAGCTGCTGAAGCGCATGCTTGATGAACGCGAGTTTCTTTCGGACTACGGCGTGCGTGCGATCTCGCGATTCCACAAGGACAATCCGTACGAATTCCGGGCACATGGAAATACATTCACCGTGAACTACCAACCCGCTGAATCGGATTCCGGCCTGTTCGGCGGCAACTCCAACTGGCGCGGCCCGATTTGGTTTCCGGTCAACTTCCTGATCATCGAATCACTGCAAAAATTTCATCACTACTATGGCGACGATTTCAAGATTGAATGTCCGACAGGCTCCGGCACGTACATGACGATCAACGAAGTGGCAGACGAACTGTCGCGGAGACTCTCGAGGATATTCATGCGTGACGAGCACAGCCGGCGACCGGTATTCGGGTACAGTGAGAAAGTGCAAAACGATCCGCACTTCCGCGATTACATTTTGTTCCACGAGTATTTTCATGGAGATACAGGCGCAGGCGTTGGTGCTTCACATCAGACAGGATGGACGGGACTGGTAGCCAAGCTATTGCAGCCGAGAGGACACGAAGAAAATGTGGTGAAGTCCAAGAAAGCTGGGAGTGATGTTGCCGCGTGATGCAGTTTGAATCGTGCAGCGGAATTCGACTTTGCATGAGGCCAAATCGGATTTCAGGGGGATAGCGCTTGATATAGCGCTCCATTTATTTCGGCCGCTGAATTGACCATGTTTCGTTCCAGTGCTGGCTTTGGTCAAGCCATCAGGAAGAAACAGCTTCTCGTCTGTCTCTGGCGGGAACTTTTCAGGATCTCGGGCGTCAATTTACAAGATTCCATGTCCATTCACTTCCTTGAACATACGCAAGATCGGCGGCCTGACCGCAAAACTGTTGTGCTCTCCCTTCTGGGCGATTTGCATAGGGTGGCATTACAACTCACGCAGTCCCCCGTAGACGCAGAAGAACTCGTTGCCGAAACAGTAGCCCGTGCGTGCGAGAATTGTTCTTCGCTACGGGACGTGACGAAAGCCAAGCAGTGGACACTGCGTATTCTCTCCAATACGTTCTTAAGTACGTGCCGTGCAAGAAAACGACACCAGGAAGTTGAGTACAGTGAGAACTCCGAAGAAGCTGAAAAGCCATTCTCCCTCTATGATGAAGTGTCGTGGACCTCGTTCGAGGGAAACAATCCCGAGCGCGAGCTGATTGCCAAATTGATGGATGAAGATATCCACAACGCAATCGCCGCATTGCCGGAAGAGTTTCGTGTGGCAGTAGTGCTGTGCGATATCGAAGGGTGCTCGTACGATGAGATCGCTGCGACATTGGAGATACCCAAAGGAACGGTTCGCTCCCGACTGTTCCGCGGAAGGGCGTTGTTGCAGAAACGCCTTTATCATTACGCTCTGGAACGGGGTTGGGCAAAACCAAGGAATGAACACACAATCGGGAAAAAGAAAGATGAACTCTGCGAATGTGAACGAGCTAAGCTGCCAGCAAGCCCTGGCGCTCGTCGCTGATTACCTGGACAAAGAGCTTGGTCCGACGGAGCGCCTGTTGGTTGAACGGCACATCGAAACCTGCCGACACTGTTTTGGGCGGTTTGAATTCGAACAACGTCTCAAGGATCGGCTTGCCACTCTGCAATCGAGTGGCATTCCCGAATCGCTTCGCAAGAAAGTGGATTCAGTACTCACGAACTTTTGACTTTCCTTCTTCACACAACAAAGGGAAACCGATGAAGACGGTGCAATGCGCAGTTGATACGCGATGTGCTTCGAACGAAGTGTTCGCAATGTTGACGGACCAGAGCTGCGATCAGAATTGGATGTTGGGTGTGGTGGGAACAGAGCGCCTGACACCCGGCGAGATGCGGCAGGGCACGCAGATGATATGCAACTTCGGTGTCGGATGTGTAACGTTCATGAAAGCCGACGCCGTGATCGACGAGTTCGAACCGGGCCGTCGCTTCGTGCGTCGAAGAGTTGGCGGTGCAATGGCAATGAAGGGCGAGTTCACGGTTGAACCTGTCATTTCCGGTTCAAGGGTAACGTGGAAAATGGATGTGGGCTTGAAGATGCCGCTGTTCGCTGCTTTCGTCGATCCGTTCCTTGCGCTCTGGATGAAAATGAGCATGATGGTATCTCTGAAGCAACTCAAGCGACTGGCAGAATCACAACGCAGTGTTCCTGTTCAGGAGTTGGAAAATGTTCCATACACTTCTTAACCAGTGGCAGCCGTTCCTTGCAGTCTTTGTTCTTCTTTTGTTTTGGAGTTGGGAGTCGATCGCGCCGTTCTTTCAACGCAGCGGAAGAGTGAAGCATGCTATCCGCAATCTGGCCATCTCCATCATGAACGGTATTGTGATTGCGGGGGTATTTGCGGGTCTCACCGTACTTGTCGCTGACTTTACGCATCAGCACCGTTTTGGTGTGCTGAATGTGCTGGGAGTTTCCGGAGTGGTGCAGTTCGGCATTGCCTTTATACTGCTCGATGTGTGGATGTACTGGTGGCACCGGTTCAACCATGTGATACCGTTCCTCTGGCGCTTTCACCGGATGCATCACAGCGATCCGGCAATGGATGTCACCACCGCAACGCGTTTTCATGTCGGTGAAATCACCCTCTCCTCGATCGTGAAGCTTGCACTCATTCCCCTGGTGGGCATACCGCTTGAGGCATTGATTGTATTCGACTTCATCCAGCTTCCCATTATTAGCTTTCACCATGCGAACATCAGCCTTCCACAATCGTTCGATGATGCTCTCGCGATGTTCATCGTAACACCATTCATGCACAAAGTCCACCACTCGCGGAGCAGGCCGGAGACAGACTCGAATTATTCCAGTCTCTTATCAGTGTGGGACAGGTTGTTCGGCAGCTTCGTCCGCAAGGAGGATTGCGGGGACATCAGGTTCGGACTGGAAGGCTTCGACCATGATGAGACGCAGTCCGTGCGAGGCTTGCTGGCAACTCCGTTACTTCCATCATGACGCCCATGACGTTTTCAGTTATCATCCCGACTCTGAATGAGCAAGGAACCATTCACTCCTGCATCCGGGCGGTTCGTGCTGCGGCGGCGGATGTGGAGATTATTGTTGTTGATGGAGGAAGTGTGGATGCGACAACGAGAATTGTTCGTGAAGACTGCGCGACACTGTATTCCGCGGAACGCGGAAGGGGAATACAACTCAACGCCGGAGCATCGGCGTCAACGCGAGAGATCCTTGTCTTCCTTCATGCCGACACGCTTGTTGCCACGGATTTCTTTGATGTGCTGAGGAAGAGCTTTGAGAATTCCGCCGTGACCATCGGAACATGCGTTCTTCGTTTTGATATTCACCATCCGGTGTTACGCTTCTATGAGGCGTGTGCACAGGTGAAGTCCATATTCACAACCTTCGGCGACCAGTGCATTGTGGTCCGTCGGTCATTCTTTGAGTTGGTGGGAGGGTTTCCCGATTGGCCGCTCTTTGAGGATGTTCAGTTGTTAAGGAATGCACGTGCAAACACGCGCATCCACACATTGCCGACGGTTGTTGTTACATCGTCGCGGAAGTTCGTCGAACATGGGTTTATCAGACAGCAAATACGGAATGCGATGCTTATGGCTCTCTACCTTGCCGGCACCTCAGCGGATCGCCTGGCATCACGGTATGCTCTGAGGGCAGGCGCGAAGAACCACAACATCGGAGCCGTGAACAGAGAATGCACACTATCAACTCATTGAAAGGAGTAACGCACTATGCAAACGCATCGTCGAATACTGCATGTTGTCTTGCTTGCCGTTTTGGGCGCCGGCTTCATTGCCGCGCCGGTGGAAGGGCACGCACAAGCGCAGAAGAAGGAAAAGTCGCTCTACGACCGGCTTGGGGGAGTTTATCCTATTGCTGCTGTGGTGGATGATTTCATCAACCGGGTCCTTGCTAATAATATTCTCAATGCGAACCCGGCGATCAAAGAGGCGCGTGATCGCGTGCCGCAAGCGGGGCTGAAGTATCGCGTTACAGAAATGGTCTGCATGGCAACCGGCGGACCGTGTAAATACACAGGCCGTTCAATGGAGGAATCGCACAAACACCTGAATATCACACAAAAGGAATGGGACGCGCTTGTGACCGACTTCCGGGCCTCACTCGCGAAGTTCAACGTACCGGAGAAGGAGCAAAATGAATTGCTGGCGATTGTTGGGTCAACAAAGAACGACATTGTCATGACCAAGGGGATGGATTGATTGCGCGGCTCGCGGATGTTTCATTAGAGAGGTTTAGCGGCTATCCCCAACAGTCATTTGATACTATTTCAACAACACCAATTTCTTTGTGGACAGGAAATCTCCGGCCTGCATGCGGCAAATGTATAATCCGCTGGCGAGGTGCGATGCATCGAAGACAACGTCGTGATACCCTGCGGTGGTCCTTCCTTCCACCAACAGTGCAACCTTCTGTCCGAGTGTGTTGTAGACAGCCAGACTTATGTCCACATCAACCGGCAGACTAAACCCGATAGTGGTAGATGGATTGAAGGGATTAGGATAGTTGTCAAACAACCGGTAAGAGCTTTCGCCGCCGTTCGCGGAACCGACACTGAGCGAGACAGGCTCGAAGAGCGCGGTGAGGACGCCGTTACCGTTCAGGACAATCGTCGTATCGGGAGCCGTGGATGAAATCGCTCCCTGCCAACGCACGAATCGGCATCCCGGCTGCGGCACAGCGGAAATTCTGAGCGGAACATTTTTGAAGAACACATAGGGAGAATCGATGCGTGTCACTTCAATGCCATGGATGAACACCTTCCCTTGCTCAGGAAAGCGCCTCCTCATAACAAGAGTGTAGGTGCCTGCGAGAGAGAATGCGGAAGTGAAGTGACCCATTGATGCCGCGGGCCGCAACGCAGCAAAGTCCTTCATGATCTGAATGTTGCCTGTCCATGTTGGCGTGCCGATCGAGAGTGATTGTGGCCAGCGGATCTTGTGACGCGGTATTTCGGATGCGATACCTGCGGCGAGACTATCGATCACGTGGACAACATGATCCTTATAAAAGGTGGTGTTGAGATGTACCGCGAAGCGTTGGATGAATTCGTTCTTGAATCCCGAATTCTCCAGAAGTTTTCTCAACATCAGTGTCGACCAGGGCGGATTGGGCCAGCTCGGCCCGTTGGGTGCTGTGGCCTGCGCAAGTGTATTGGTGTTGTATTGGCCTTGCGCATTTCCACCGAATGTAAAATCCAAATCATACACCATCCAGCGCCACCTGCCCGATGGGGTTCGTTCCCGCCACAATTTCATATTCGCGCCGGGCCAGTCGCCGTTGGCCGCGTAAATCTCAGCGATCGTATAGTCGATGTAGTTATCGATATCAACCATCGCGGCAACTGAGTCGTAATTGGATTGGATCGCGAGACTATGGGTGCTGAGAAATGCCATCAGGCCGTTGTAGGCAACAAGATCACCATTGTTCGCCTGTACCCCTTTGCTCATCTCAACAAGATCGATATTGTCAGGATTGACTCCGTGATGTTCTTCTACGTAGTGCTCATTCAGCTTTTCTCGAATATTGTGGATACCCCAATACTGGGCGTTGATAAAGAGTACCGACGGTCGATAGTCCTGAACATCGATCTTCATCCCTTGCCTGATAAGCGTCTGCGCCATGCCATCTCGGAACATTGTACGCCACCAATCCTGACCGGAGCTGCGCAGTATGAAGTTGTTGTATTCGGCGATGGGCAGGTCGGGAAAGAGGCGGTAGTTCAACTTGCCGAAACCATATTGATTGCGGAAATAGAAGGCGAGTGACTTCTCGGGGTAGAGACGCGCGCAACCGCCAAAAATCTTCACACCGCATACAACCCGGAAGGCCGACAGCCGGTCTGCTTCGAACATCTCCAGCTCCACCGGTCGCTCCCAATCCTGATTCCAATTTCGTGGTGCCGTGCTGCAGTTCGCGATAATGCCGTTGGTCCCCGCGACGTATATGCCAGAAGTATCACTGAAGAAATTTTCCGGGTCTGTCACAAGCGAGATCACAGGTAAGGTCGTCGGGTCCTGAATGAAGAACGTTGAAGTGACAACGGTACTCGGTAACCATCCATCTTTGAATGCGATCACGCGCAGCGCGGTGCTCGTGTCGATATGAATCGGGACTGTGTATTGCGTGCTGCCGGCGGTAGGTGTGCGCCCATCCGTTGTATAATAGAGAATAGCCCCGGAGTCCTGATGAGTCAGCGTCAATGTAAACGGAGCCGGAGAGAAACCACTGTGGTGTGAAAGATCAGGAGGCGCAAGTTTGTTCCAGATCTGTGATGGGAGATTCGCCGCGCCGGGAGATGCGGGCAACAATCTGTACCAATTCACTGTTCCGTCCGGGCACCTCCCGTACGAGACGTCGGTTTGCTGGGCTCCGAAACTCAACGTGTCCACAACGTTCCCGATCCCATCGAACAGACCGATGCTTTCACCGGATGCGCTGAGTTTGAAATTGGTATGGTTGTTCACGGCCCTATCGTCGGCCCAGATGATCGCGTATGAATGTGACGGGACAATGATGTTTGCCGTGAACCGGTACTTCTGAGGCTGTGAAAGAAGGTCGGTAATGGTATAGCCGTTGAGGTTGACATCTGCGCCGCTGGCATTGTACACTTCAATCCAATCGGCGTACTCGTGAAAGTCCGGATCGATTATCGTGGAGGAATTGGCGGCCATGAACTCATTGATGATCAACGACTGTGCATGGGCGACATTCGCGGAGCCTGCCGATAGCAGCGCACACGCGACGAGGGCGGCAATGCCCGTATAATTCATGGGAACATGCTTTCGAAGAGTGCTTTCAAGTTTCATGAGACCGGGCGGAATGGGGGTCAACGAATTCCAGACCAAGGAGTGCCGCACTAATATAGCACATCAACGTACACATGTCAATCTGCGAGCTGGAGGCCTCTTCGGTGATGATCGGGTCAGCTTCTGAAGGTGCGAGAGATTTGTGTCGTTGTTTTTGTACAACTCCATTTGCGACGGACGTGGTAACGAGCGCAACGGCATATTAGATTCCGCGGGTAGCAGCACACGGATGCTTGACTTAGTCATCGGAATGCATTAGTATCTTGCAGCCGCATGCCCGGTAGCTACTGCCCCTGCAGAGGTGAAGTGAACAAACGCATGCCTGAGACGTTTATTCCAATGGGGGTACTGACAGGCCGCTCATTGGCATTACCCTTTTGTGTTCCTTGGATCCGCTGGTCGAGCCCGTTCCTCGCGAGTAAACCCGCGGACAATTTGCCTTCTGCCACCATGTCCAGACCCCTTCTGTTGATTTTTCTTTGTCGTTTCGTTGACTCCTTTCCCGCTCAATTTCCAAAACATTCGATTCGGTCATTCCGCGCAGATGCGAGGGAGACTTTGGACTGGAAGATTGCGGGCACGCGACATCAACCAACAATAACGTAATTTGAATTCTCACAAACGTACACAATGCGGAGATCTCTATGATAGTGGTAAGCCGATTGCTCACTGTTGTTCTTTTCTCCCTCACTCTGCTCTCATGTCAATCAAGCA
>CAYJNF010000112.1:0-9252 GCA_964370915.1 uncultured Chitinophagales bacterium | reverse complement strand
CTCTCACAGTATGCCGCGGTAAGACTCTTCATTCAGCGGGCGCTGGCCGTGAAGCCCGACTTCTCCATCACGAACGAGAACGCTCCTGCTGTCGCGGAGATTTGCTACCGACTCGACGGACTCCCTCTCGCCATTGAGTTGGCAGCCGCACGCATCAAGCTTCTTTCGCCGCAGGCAATGCTTTCAAGGCTTGGGAGCAAGTTTGAGTTTTTGCAGGGAGGATTACGCGATAAACCTGCACGTCATCAAACGCTGCGTCAGGCAATTGCATGGAGTCATGATTTGCTGAGTCCCGATGAACGGACACTCTTCAGACGACTCGCCGTGTTCACCGGCGGATGCTCGCTTGAGGCTGTTGAGTCGGTGTGCAACCCGGATAACAGCCTGGCCATCTCGACACTGGACGGCATCGCGGCTCTCGTTGACAAAAGTCTTCTTCGCCAGAACCAGGCAACGGACAGCCAGCCGCACTTTACCATGCTTGAAACGATTCGCGAATTCGCGCTCGACGCACTGCAACAAAGCAGTGATTATGATTCGACTCTCAGCGCGCACGCACACCACTTTGTTGATTTGGCTGAGAAGGCCGAACAGCGTCTTACCGGTCCCGACCAATCAATCTGGCTCGACATGCTTGAACAGATGCATGACAACTTGCGGGCCGTGTTGTTGTTTGCAGAGAAGACGGGCGACGCTGAGCTTGGTTGCAGATTGGGAGGAGCGCTATGGAGGTTCTGGATCATTCGTGGGTACATGGGCGAGGGGCGCAGCAGGTTACTGTCTCTGCTGTCACTTCCCGATTCGACGAAGCGAAGCAACGCGCGGGCAAAGGCACTCAACGGCGTGGGAACAATCCTCCATGAATCCGGCGACCTGATTCTGGCCCGCGGCTTTCTTGAAGAAAGCCTGGAGATTTGGCGTGAGGCAGGTAACAAGAAGGGCGTCGGCACTGTCATCAATAACCTTTGTGTCGTGGAAGGTCTGTTGGGAAATGTCGAAACGGCGAAGCAACTGGCTGATGAAAGTCTCATCCTGCACAAGGAAGTGAACGACAAGCGCGGCATCGCTGTGGCACTGCACAACATGGCCTGGATTGTGCGCGTGAAAATCAGTCTCGCAAATCAATCTGCGTTGTTTGAACAAGCGCTCGTGCTGCGCAAGGAAATCGGCGACGAGCGGGGCATCGCGTATGAAATGGCAAACATTGCATGGATCGAGAGATTTCGGGGCAACTATGACAAGGCAACGCAACTTGTCGAGCAATCGTTGGCAATTCTCGCGAAGGTAGGAGACAAACAGATTTCGGCGTGGGCAATCGGAATCAAGGCGGATATCCTGCGCGATCATGGGCACCTGGACCAAGCGGCGGCTTACGTAAACGAATGCATTGAGAGCTTGGATAAGGCCGGCAACAATTTTGCATCGACACTTGCAAGGGGAATTTTGGGTGCCATCGCGTTCCGGCAGGGCAACTTTGCGCTCGCGAGAGAGTTGCTTGACGTGGCGTTGACGAGAATTGACCGCTTGAGCCTGGCATGGGGAATCACGGAAGTGCTCTGCTATTCGGCGCTGCTTGCCGTGAATGAGAATGATTTCGAACGAGCGATGAAGCACGTCGAGCGGGCTTTTACTGTGCTGCAGAAACTCGATGATCAAGTCGGCCTTGCCTTTGCACTGGAGAGCGTTGTGAGAATGCTGATGATCAGAAAGCGGTTTCCCGGTGCGGTTACACTTCTTGCCCATGCGACACACATCCGATCTGCTGCCGGGGCGCCTTTGCCACCTATCGATCAGCCGTTCTACGAAGAGACGCGCACGGTGACACGTGCAGCCATGGGCAGCAAGGCTTTCGAGGAAGCTTGGACGCACGGTGAATCGATGTCCCTCGGCGAGGCAATCGAATGCGCCTTACGAGAAGGACGAAGTCTCCATGCTGAAGGATAGAGGCAGACCCTACTACTCGTAGAGTTGCCAGTCTTTCTCCTCCAACGATTCCACGATGCACCCGCCGGAATCTCCACCAAAAATAGTTCTTGACTTGGGGGATGAATTATCTTATACTTTGCAGTACAAAGTACTTTGTCATCATACGCATTCACAGAGGGCAACGTCCGATGGAACAAAAAGCCGACCTCATTCAGCAGCTTTCCGACATCCGTTCGATGATGGAGAAATCAACAAAGATCCTCTCGCTGAGCGGGCTGGCGGGCATCAGTATTGGCATACTTGCAATCTGCGGAGTGGTTCTTGTCCAGTACATCCATACCCGTGTCCCTGCCGAAGATGTGCAAGCATATGTAACCGCCATTGCGGCTGGCGTGCTCGTATCTGCCATCGGTCTGTCTGCGCTGTTCTCAACCAGGATGGCGAGAAAGAAAAATCTCCCGACGTGGAATAGTGTGGCAAGGCATTTGGTCGTCGAGTTATCCATACCCCTGTTCACGGGGGGTGTGTTCAGTTTTGCGTTGATGTCGCATGGCTCGTATGATATGATCCCGGCTGCGATGCTCGCGTTCTACGGGTTGGCACTGATTGGCGCGAGCAAATTCACCGTCAATGAGGTACGCTATCTGGGTCTCACGGAGCTTGCCATAGGATTGCTCGCCGCGTTGATTCCGCAGGAAGCTTTGAACCTATGGGGGTTGGGGTTCGGGGTAATGCACATTCTCTACGGGCTTCGCATGTACGCGAAGTATGAAAAGTGAAAAGCATCATTCAAGATCTCGACAAGATGTTCGAAAACCGCGTGCGCCTCGGCATTATGTCGGCGTTGATGGTGAACGATGAGCTGGATTTCAACGCGATGAAGCAGACCCTTGCTGTTACAGACGGCAATCTCGCCTCACACATTGCCGCGTTGGAGGACGAAGGATATCTGAAGGTGAAGAAGTCGTTTGTGGGCAAGAAGCCCCAGACGACATACGCGGTCACGGCCGCCGGGCGGCGTGCATTTGCGTTGCATCTGGACGCCCTCGAAAAACTGATCAAGCAGAGTCAATAGGAACAGGCATCGACGTTTGACACGACCCGGGAATAACCCGGAAAACGCACGTAACAATTTCGGGAGAAACAAACATGAACGACGGCTGGCTGAAACGCTCAGTAGTGCTGCGCATGATCATTGTTGGCGCGCTGACTTTTTCATTGCTGATTCCCTCGCTGATGGTGATGGGATTGATCTCGGAGCGGGAATCAGCGCGCAGCAGCGCAACAGAGGAAGTGAACGAGAAATGGGGGCAATCACAGACAATTACAGGTCCAATCCTGAGTGTGCCATTCAAGAAATATATCGCGCAGCAAAAGGGCGAACCGCGTCTGGTGTTCGATCGTGTGTACATCCTGCCTGAATCATTATCGATAACATCAACAGCAGCACCGGATGTGCGCTATCGCGGCATCTATGAGATCGTTGTCTATAATGCAAAAGTAAGCATGAACGGGAAGTTCACGCTGAATGCATTCGCTTCTCTCAACATCAAGCCCGAAGACATTCTGTGGGAAGAAGCAAGTCTGTTGATCGGCATCAGCGACTTGAAGGGAATACGGGAGAATGTCGTCGTGCGCTGGGACGGAAAATCACATCAGGCTGAGCCGGGTATTTCCGGAAATGACGTCGTCAACTCAGGCATCACGATCAAACCGGTGATCGCTGCGGGCAAGATGACCTACGAGTTCTCGACTGCCGTAAGCATCAACGGCAGCGGCGATCTGCAGTTTGTTCCTGTTGGAAAAGAAACCGCCGTGCGCGTAGCATCGAGCTGGCAATCGCCGAGCTTTGTTGGTAGATTTTTGCCGGACAAACGGACAATTAACTCCGACGGATTCAATGCCGAGTGGAAGGTGCTCCATCTCAACCGAAACTTCCCCCAGCAGTGGATTGGGGAAAACACGATAAGTCAAAGCGAAGAGCCAAGTCATCCGGGAGCTGTGTCGAAGAATCTTATGAACTTTGCGTTCGGCGTGAAGCTTCTGCAACCTGTTGATGAGTATCAGAAGACCATGCGCTCGGCAAAGTATGCCATCATGTTCATATCGTTAACCTTCCTCACGTTCTTTCTCACCGAGGTACTGAACAAGAAGATTGTTCACCCAATTCAGTACGGGTTAATCGGGTTGGCACTTGTTCTGTTCTATTGTTTGCTGCTCTCGCTTTCAGAACACATGCAATTCAATTCCGCATATTGGATTTCCGGTGGAGCCGTGATGCTGCTTGTCGCCGGATATGCACGGGCGGTTCTCGCAAGCAACCGAGTGGCGCTGCTCATCGCCGGAATTTTGGCAACACTGTATGGATTTCTCTTTGTAATTTTGCAGCAGGAAGACTTCGCCCTCCTCTTCGGCAGTCTTGGTCTGTTCGTCATTCTTGCCGTTGTCATGTATCTGACCCGCAGAGTGGATTGGTTTGCCATTGGGAAGAGTGAATCCACGCCATAGGAGTCCATGTATCAAGGCATGTTCCAACACCGGCGCTTTCGAACGAAGCGCCGGCTTGCTTTGAGCCTGTCATGTCCATTCGTTGAGAGTTCGGAGAATGCGACCAGCTTCCTCAAGAAATGAAAAGCCCTGCCGTCCGCAACAACCGGCAGGCAAGAGAAACTCCGTGCCCCTCGTGATTTTGTGGCTAATGATAATTATGTTCCAACAGTCCACCGGTTCACGGCTCGCGGCATGAGTTAAGCCGCACGGAGACATCGATTGAAGTAGGAGAGCAACGTGCCAATGATATTTCCCATACGCCGAACGCTCATTCAACAAATCGCAATAGTGATGGCCCTTTCGCTTGCTCATCACTGTTCGCACTCTCAAATCAAGCCACTTGTCCTCCGCGTAGACGTTCAGGTGAATCTTGCGTCGTTGCTGCAGGATGAGGACACGGACCGCGATTTGCGAATCACGGTGAACGATTCCTCCGTTGCCGGCACCGGGCGTGGCGATAAGAGGTTCGCAATCAAAACCATAAACAACACGTTCAATGAGGTATCGGGAACGTACCCTCTCGCCAACCTTCTGCAGGAACTTAAACTCGCCGAAGAAGCGGGCCGTGATACTCTGACACTGAGTCTTGAGAAGGTAATGGAAAAACCTGGCGATCATGTTTCGCGAAACATCCGGGAGCTGTATTGGGATGGATTGTCGAGACGAATTGATGAGGATGGTTTGCCGGCAATCATGTCTGACGAGAAAAGCAAATCGGCTGATGGAGTATCGTACCTGTACGTTCCCAATGCGGACAGCATCGCGCTTGACTATTTCACATCGGTTGGCGGCCGGCACCCGGAATGGCGACTGCAGATCGTCCGTCTGCCTCAACGCGTAACACCGGCATACGTCCGCAGTCTGGATGGCCGACATGGGATTCTATCACTTGCTCTCCGGCAGGGAAAAGACAGCAAGCGTGAAGGCGTTCCGTTTGTTGTTCCGGGTGGCAGGTTCAACGAAATGTATGGATGGGACAGCTACTTCATCGTGCTCGGCCTCTTACAGGATGGACGTGTGGAACTGGCGAAGGGCATGATCGACAACATGGCGTACGAGATTATGCACTACGGCGCAATTCTCAACGCCAATCGGACATACTACCTCACCCGTTCGCAACCTCCGTTTCTGACTTCGATGGCAAGAGAGTGTTATGCACATTTGCCAAAATCGGAGGAAAGCAAAGAATGGCTCAAGCATGTGCTTGAAGCGGCGATCCGGGAATACCGAAATGTTTGGAACAGCGAGCCTCACCTGACCCCAATGGGACTGTGTCGGTACTATGATGCGGGCGCCGGAGTTCCGCCGGAAGTCGAGCTTGGTCATTTCGATGTCGTGTTCAAACGGTACGCACAGAAAGCGAACATGAGTTCAGAAGCGCTCGAGCAGCAATACCGTTCAGGTTCCTTCAAGCTTCCCGAACTGGACGCGTACTTTGTCCATGATCGGTGTATGAGGGAATCGGGGCATGATACAAGCTACCGGCTGGAGGGATGCTGCGCGGATCTGGTCACGGTGGATCTCAACTCGTTGCTGTTCAAGTACGAGATGGACATCGCCACACTCATCAAACAGGAGTTCAACGGCACACTGCTGCTTTCGAACGGAGAAGTGGAGCAAGCTTCAGTCTGGGCGCTGCGTGCGAGCGACAGAAGTTTTCTCATGAACAAATTCCTCTGGGAACAGGGGAGGGGAATGTTTCTGGATTATGATTTTGCTCAGCGACGGCAGAAAGAATATGTCAGTGCGACGACTTTCTATCCGCTGTGGGCAGGTTTCGCTTCAAGGGAACAAGCAGACTTGCTGCTGAAGAACGCTCTTCCGTTGTTGGAAGTGCCGGGTGGAATTGTCGGTTCAACCGAGCACTCTCGCGGTCCTGTTTCGCCGGACCATCCGTTGCGTCAATGGGATTACCCGTTTGGGTGGGCGCCGCATCAAATGATCGTGTGGGCAGGGCTGATGAATTATGGATTCGACAGCATCGCTCACCGGCTCATCTACAAATGGTTGTACACCATCGCCCGCAACGCGGCAGACTACAATGGGACTGTCACGGAAAAGTACGACGTCGTCAAGCGCACGCATCAAGTGTTTGCAGAATATGGAAACGTCGGAACAAAGTTCGCCTACATCACGCGTGAAGGGTTCGGATGGACCAATGCGTCAGTCCAGGTCGGCATCAAGTTGCTCCCTCCTGCGTTGGTGGATAGCCTGAACAATCTGGTCCCGCCCGAGTCGATGTTCGAAAACAGATAATGAGGTAGTGGTTGCGGTTTGAAGCTTGACGTTCTCTCTTGCCACGTCTATATTGTTGTCATCAAATTCTATTCACACATACGCTCCAAGGTTATGCCAATCAAGACGTACTGTGCTTCAGGCATCGCATTACTCGTCACGCTAGTCAGCGTTCCGTTCTTAATATACGCCGGCGATGAGAAGTCGAAAACTCAGGCGATTGAAGTTCTGATTCGCTGCGATGATATCGGCATGTGTCACGCGGTGAACATGGCGATTCAGGAAGTTCTCGACACCGGTTTGCCAGTCTCGACTTCTGTTATGTTTGCCTGCCCATGGTATGTGGAGGCAGTAGAGGTTCTGAAAGGATATGAGAATGTGTCGGTCGGCGTTCATCTCACCCTTAATGCGGAGTGGAAAGGTTACCGTTGGGGACCGGTTGCCGGCGTTGCTGCCGTGCCGACTTTGGTGGACAGCAATGGATATTTCTTTCCTTCCCGGGCTTTGTTCTTCGCTAACAAACCGAGCGTTGAAGATGTTGAGCGTGAACTTCGTGCACAGATTGAGCGGGCCATCCGTAGCGGCCTCAAAATTGACTACCTCGATTATCATATGAGCGCGGCAGTCAGCACGCTGGAACTGAGAGCGCTCGTTGAGGGACTTGCTCGCGAGTACAAACTTGGCATCTCGCGCTATTTCAGCGAAACTGATGTTGAAGGATGGTATGCTGCTCTGGTCGAAGACAAGAAGGACACATTGTTGCAGCAGACGCGGGATCTCGAAGGCGGGGCACCCAGACTCTTTGTGTTTCACGTTGGCCTCGAGACACCGGAGATGGATGCACTTATTGACTTGAATCCATTTGGCCCGAAAGACATGAGCCGCCATCGCCAGGCGGAGTTGCGTGCGCTTGTTTCGCCGGAGTTTCAATCGCTCGTAAAAGAACGAAAGATCAGATTGAAAACGTATGCCGACCTGATTCATGAGGTTGGACTGGAGAACATGCGCCGGCCAACGCAACCCTGACGGGCCAACCCGAAGTCACGTCGCAACAGAGTTCCGCATTCGCAAAACTCGCGCCGGAGAAGAAGCTCATCCCGTGAGCACCCCGCTTATCGCACAAACAATCCGAAGCGATAATATCCTCCTTCCCACTTCCCAATGGTTTACTCAAATGTATTTAGAGGGTTTATGCATTCGCGAAGTTGGACTACAGTCATCACACGATATATGAGATTACAGCAATGTGCGGATTGCAATCATGGTCCCGACAGAGTACGTTTCGCCGTGAAGATGTCACTTATAGTCTGTGGTGGATATGGCTCAAAATCGTCTCATTGGATTCATGGAGAGCGACCGTGAACATAGGCTCAGCGAATTTCTCGCCCGATTCGGAAGCGCTGTTAAGGATCAACGAAAGAATCTCGGACTATCGCAGGAGGAACTTGCGCATCGATCCGGGTTGCATCGTACGTATGTTACCGACATCGAGCGTGGAACTCGCAATGTCTCAATTGACAGCGTTACAAAACTTGCAAAGGCTCTTGAAGTACCGCTGGCAGATCTCTTTGAAAAAATAGAAAAGAGACCTCCTGTTCGGTCCACAACCGATCATGGGATACCCATCGACGCAACCCACGCCGGCAGACCTGTCGAGATTCTTCTGGTGGAAGATAATCCGAAGCATGTCGAACTGACTCTGCAGGCGCTTACAAAGAATCGCGTCACGAACAATGTTACCGTTGTGAATTCGGGGGAAGCCGCACTGGAACTTCTGTTCTCACGTCCGTCTCTCAAGCAACAACCAAGGCTCGTCTTGCTGGATTTGAGTTTGCAGCGGATCAGCGGGCTGGAGGTCCTACGCAGGATTCGTTCCGACCAGCGAACGCGTTCTCTCCCGGTCGTTATTCTTACGGCGTCACGTTCCGATGATGATTACGCCGAGATCATGGAATTGGGAGTGACCGCGTACATCAGCAAGCCGATCGACTTTGTTGAGTTCAGCGTGATTATTCCTAAGATTTGTCTCTCGTGGCTACTGGTTGACCAACCGTAGAAACCCTGACATTGCTTGAGATTCCGGCAATCCGAGATCTCCCGGTTGTGAACCAAAGGAAATGCAAACGAGGAAACCATGAACATGTCGGATCCGAGGTTCACAAGCCTGCTTGTCGAAAACTCACCCGACGCGCTTATCGCGCTGTCGCCAGAAGGCACCATCCTTTTTTGGAACCGCGGCGCAGAGGTTATCTTCGGGTACACGGCATCTGATGCGCTCGGACAGTCGATTCATGATCTAGTCGTTCCCGCTGAAAACAAACAGGAATCTGTCGAAGCGATCGAGAAAACTCAGACGATTGGGTTCACCATCTACGAATCGGTGAGAAAACGGAAAGACGGATCACTCATCCTCGTTGATATCTCCAAGAAGGTTGTCAGAAATGACGATGGGTCTGTCCGGTTCATTGCCGTAGTCAAGAAAGACATCACGCAGCTCAAGGCGCTTCGGGATGCAAAGGTGTTCGAGGCGCGCTTCAAGGG
>CAYJNF010000111.1:333-9337 GCA_964370915.1 uncultured Chitinophagales bacterium | reverse complement strand
GCATAGGTAGTTGATAGAGAAGCTTTGCATTATTTATTTTCAACGGTTAGTAAAAATCACCGTCGAAGGGTTTCCCGTGTACATCGGCAAGGGAGCAAAACTCGAGCGCGCACTGATCAATTTCTTTTTAGATGAAGCCGAGGCGGCAGGCTACACGGAAATCATTCCCCCATACATGGTGAACACGGCAAGCGCGACCGGCACGGGACAATTGCCCGACAAAGAAGATCAGATGTATGTTGCGACGAAGGATGAATTCTATCTCATCCCGACTGCCGAAGTGCCGGTAACGAATTTCTACCGCGATGAGATTCTGAATGAGAAACAATTGCCGATCAGGATGTGCGCGTACTCTCCCTGTTTCCGCCGCGAAGCCGGCTCGTATGGCAAGGATGTCCGCGGTCTGAATCGCGTGCACCAGTTCGACAAGGTTGAGCTTGTGAAACTCGTTTCGCCGGCCAGCTCCTACGATGAACTTGAGGCGTTGCGCATCGACGCGGAACGTCTCCTGCAAAAACTTGGTTTATCGTATCACGTACTGCTCATGTGTTCAGGCGATCTCGGATTCACACAAACCAAGAAGTACGATCTTGAAGTCTGGGCGATGGGGCAACAGAAATGGCTGGAGGTTTCCTCGTGCAGCAACTTCGAATCGTATCAGGCGCGTCGCATGAACATCCGGTTCAAGCCCACGGCGGGTGGCAAACCTGAAATGGTGCATACGCTCAACGGTTCCGGGCTTGCACTTCCGCGCATCGTCGCGGCGATCGTCGAAAACTATCAGACACCCGAAGGCAAAGTCGTTGTGCCGAAAGTCCTTCACACGTACACCGGTTTTGAAATTATCGGATAGTTGTTCAACAGCGTCCTTCAGAGGTTCATTGACAAGCAGCTTCGTTCGTTCATGAAATCATTGCTTCGCCTCAAACCGTATCTCGCACGATACAAGAAAACTCTTCTGTGGGGTCTCCTCACCGTTGTCGCGAGCAATCTGTTCACCGTGGCGCAACCCACGTTTGTGGGCCGGGCGGTCGATTCGCTCAAGATTGGACTTGAATCCCACAATCTCGATCGTGAGCAGCTCGTTCTGTGGGCGAGTGCAATTGTTACTTTCTCCCTCATAGCAGGAATCTTCACCTTCCTGACCCGGCAGACAATCATCGTTGTGTCGCGCAAGATCGAATATGACATGCGCAATGATTTCCTCAGTCACATCCAGAAGCTGTCACTCTCTTACTTCCAGAATACACCAACCGGCGACCTCATGGCGCTCGCGACGAATGACATCGGCGCAGTGCGCAATAGCCTTGGTCCGGGCATCATGTACCCCACCGATACCATGATGACGTTCACCATGACGCTCGCGATTATGCTCTACACGGATTGGCAGTTGACGCTGCTTGCGATGATTCCGTTGCCACTCGTGTCCTACGCCGTTTATCGTCTCGGCAAGCTTGTCCACCAGAAATTCGAAGAACGACAGGAGCAATACTCCAACCTGACGACGCGTGCCCAGGAGAATCTTTCAGGCATACGCGTCGTCAAGGCGTATGTGCGCGAGGCGTATGAGATTGGTCTGTTTCGGACAATGAGCTTCGATTACTTGAAAAAAAATCTTGTGCTCGCCCGCGTTCAGTCGATCATGTGGCCTCTTATGTTTCTTCTGGTGGGATTCTCGCTAGTCATCACGCTATATGTTGGGGGCATGAGGGTGATCGATGGCGACCTGACAATCGGGCAACTCACGGCATTCTTTGGCTACCTCGTCATGCTTATCTGGCCGATGATCGCGTTCGGCTGGGTAATCAACATCCTGCAGCAGGGAGCGGCGTCGATGGGACGCCTTGCAAAAATTCTCGACTCCGAACCGGAGATCAGAGACACACCCAAGACCGACACGTCCATCAACGAGATTCGCGGGAACATTGAGTTCCGCGACGTGCACTTCGTTCACAAAGGGGCAAACCGGAAATCGCTCAACGGCATTGACCTCACGGTGCCGGCGGGAACGACGCTCGCCGTTGTCGGATATACGGGTTCGGGCAAAAGCACACTCGTCAACATGATTCCGAGAATGTACGACATCACGAGCGGAGAGCTGCTGATCGACGGCAGGAACGTGAAGGATATTCCCCTGCAGCTCCTTCGGTCGCACATCGGGTACGTACCGCAGGAGACGTTTCTCTTTTCTGACACAATCTCGGAGAACATCAGCTATGGAACCGATAACGGCACGAATGAACACGTGCAGGAAGCAGCGGAAATTTCGCGCATTGCGCATGACGTGAACGATTTCCCGAGAGGCTATGCGACGATGCTCGGCGAACGCGGTATCACGCTTTCTGGAGGACAGAAGCAGCGTACCAGCATTGCCCGCGCCGTCATGCGCAAGCCGAAGATTTTGATTCTGGATGATGCGCTCTCGGCGGTTGATACATACACGGAAGAGGAAATCTTGAAACGCCTCCGAGCGATCATGAAGGGACGGACGAGCATCATCATCAGCCATCGCATTTCAACCGTGAAAGATGCGGATCAGATTGTGGTGATGAACGAAGGAAGAATCGTGGAGCGCGGAACGCACGAGACATTGGTCGAGTTGGGAGGCATCTACGCGGAATTGCACAGGAAGCAGCTGTTGGAAGAGGAGTTGGAGTTGTTATAATGAAAAACTTGGGTCTTTCGTTTAACCATGCACGACGAAGAAATTCTCGGTAAAGCCTACGACGCATCGCTGATGAAGCGCTTGCTCAAGTATCTGCGGCCATACAAGTGGCATGTGGTGCTGGGCATCGCGCTCAGCATTGTCGTATCGTCCATGGAAGCAGTGCGTCCGTACTTCACCAAGATTGCCGTCGATGAAAATATCGCAACGGGCGACAAGGAAGGGCTACTCTTCACAGCGATTGCATTCCTGGGCGTGCTCGTTCTGCGCGGGGTCATTCAGTATTTCAACGCCTATCTTACGCAGTGGATCGGCCAGAAGACCATCTTTGATTTGCGCATGCAGGTGTTCGAGCATCTGCAGAATCTGGGGCTGAAGTTCTACGACAGGAATCCCATCGGTCGCCTCATCACGCGGGTGACAAACGATATCGAAGTGCTGAACGAGATGTTCTCCTCCGGCATCGTGATGGTGTTCAGCGACGTATTCACAATCATCGGCATTCTCTATTTCATGTTCAGCATGAACTGGAAGCTGGCGCTGATCTCGCTGAGCGTTCTGCCGCTGCTGTTCTATGGAACATTCTTGTTTCGGAAGAAAGCACGCGAGGCCTATCGTGAAGTTCGTATTCAGATCGCCCGCATCAACACGTTCATGCAGGAGCACATCACCGGCATGATGGTCGATCAGGTGTTCAACCGCGAGGCAAAATCGTACCAGCAGTTCGATGGCATTAATGCCGCACACCGCGACGCAAACATAAAGTCGATCTTCTACTATGCCCTCTTTTATCCTGGCGTTGATCTCATCGGTGCGTTCGCCGTCGGGCTGATTCTCTGGTACGCCGGCGTTGAGGCCATCGGCGGGTCGGTGACGATTGGAACGGTGATGGCCTTTCTGCAGTTCAACGAAATGTTCTGGCGTCCGATCCGCGATCTCTCCGAGAAGTACAATATCATGCAAACCGCCATGGCGTCATCGGAGCGTTTGTTCAAGCTGTTGGATGATCGGACACTTATCAAGGACACTCACGCGCCCGTCCCCTTCGACACGGTACGCGGAGACATTGAATTCAGGAACGTCTGGTTTGCGTACAATCCCGGCACCACCGATGCGGACACGGAGTGGATACTCAAGAACATTTCTTTCACGATTAGCGCCGGGGAAACCGCAGCGTTTGTCGGTCACACTGGCGCCGGAAAAACCACCATCATCAACTTGCTCGGACGATTCTATGACGTGCAGAAGGGCGAGATACTGATCGACGGCGTGAACATCAAGAACATCCGTCAGAAGGATTTGCGCAAACACATCTCGGTGGTGTTGCAGGATGTGTTTTTGTTTTCCGGTGATATAGCATCGAATATCAATCTCGGCAACGAAACGATATCGCTGGACCGTGTTCGCAGTGCCGCGCGAACCGTCGGCGCGCACGGGTTTATCGAGCAACTGACAAACACGTATCATGCGGAAGTGAAAGAGCGGGGTGCAACACTCTCGGTTGGTCAGAAGCAGCTCATCTCATTTGCGCGGGCGCTTGCGTTCAACCCGAAGATTCTTATTCTTGACGAAGCAACATCAAGCGTCGACACCGAAACCGAGCTGCTTATCCAATCGGCGATTCACTCCCTGCTGACCGGAAGAACGTCGATTGTGATAGCCCATCGCCTCTCCACCATACAGAATGCCAACAAGATTATTGTGATGCACAAAGGCGAAATCCGCGAAACCGGAACGCATCAGGAATTGCTTGCTCATGGCGGGATCTATTACAAACTGTATCAACTCCAATACAAGGAGCAGGAAGTGCCGACACGCCCTGCTCTCCAGATTCCATTGTGAGATGTGATATTGCAACTCAGCATACCGTTCTTTATTATGCTGACAATTCCCCCACCAGTTCTTGCCATTAGTATCAGACAATCACTCGCATAGGACTATTGCAAAGGAAGAGTATGGATACGACTCATCAATCTGCCTCAAAATTTATGACGCTGGAGCGGCACATTATTGAGGAGAAGAACAAGCATCCTCACGCCACTGGTGAGTTCTCCGGCTTGTTGCACTCGGTATCGCTGGCCGTCAAGCTTGTGTGGCGCGAGGTGACCAAGGCAGGGTTGGTGAACATTCTCGGCAAGACTGATCGGATGAACGTGACCGGTGATGAGGTGAAGAAGCTTGATGAGTTTGCCGATGAGACAATTTACAAAGCCATGGACCACGCCGGGCATCTTTGTGTCATGGCATCGGAAGAAAATGAAGACCTCCTCCATATTCCCGATCACTACCAGCATGGCAAATATGTGATGCTGTACGATCCGCTCGACGGTTCGGGAAACATCGACGCCAACATCACGGTCGGCACAATCTTTTCGATTCTCATGCGCGTCACGAATTCCGGCAAGGGAACGATGGACGACGTGCTCCAGCCTGGCTACAAACAGGTCGCCGCCGGATATGCGCTCTTCAGCTCGAGCATGATGTTTGTGTATTCGACGGGACACGGCGTGCATGGATTCACGCTGGATCCTTCGGTGGGGGAGTTTTTGCTTTCTCATGAGAATATTCGCATTCCGCAGCGCGGCGCGATCTACGCGGTGAACGAGGGAAACTATAACAAGTGGGAACCGAACATGCGCCGCTACATCGACTGGCTGAAGACGGAGGACAAGGCCGATGGGCGCCCGTACTCTGCACGCTACATCGGATCACTTGTCGCTGACGTCCATCGAACGATGATGTACGGGGGTATCTACTGTTATCCCGGCGACTCGAAGAACAAGAATGGAAAGCTGCGCCTGATGTACGAGAACAATCCGCTTGCCTACCTTGTCGAGCATGCTGGTGGCGCCGCATCCGACGGAAAGACTCGCATCATGGATATTGTGCCGACCGCGTTGCACCAACGGTCACCCCTGTTTATCGGCAGCGTTGATGATGTGCGGTTTGCTGAAGAGTTTCTTGGAGGAAAGCGATAGATGCCCCGTGGTCGAGAAGCACGAAAACCCCGGCTCGCGTCGGGGTTTTCGCATTCTCTGATCGGACGTAGGCTACAGGCTATTCATTTTTGCTTTTGCGCGCTTCACTAACGGACTTCCAGGAAACGCGGTCGTCAATTTCTGCAGCGCTTCCCGGGCTTCCGCCTTCTTTCCAAGAGCAGCATACGAATTTCCTATCATCAACTGGGCGTCGTCGGCCTTGTCGGACCCCGTCATGTTTGCAACAAGCTCAAATGCATGAATCGCATCATCGTACTTCTTCAAGCCAAAGTACGATTCGCCAATCCAATACTGGCAGTTGTCGGCAAGGTCTTCTGACACCCCGCTGGTGAGCAGACCGGTGAATTGATCGATCGCTCCCTGGAAGTCACGTTTCCGGAATTTAGCCAGCGCACCTTCGTATCCCGGAGTGCTTGCCGTTGACCGCGGTGAAGCGGTTGCAGATTTCGGCTCGCTTTTCTCCGCCATGACAGGTTCGCTTGGCGCGGACTGAAGCTCGACAAGCCTTGCATTCAAGTTCGTGTTTTCTGTTTGAAGAGCGTCAATCTGTTGACGCATGCGACGGTTTTCGTTGGTGAGACTGTCGATTCGATACTCAAGTCTTGCAGTGAGCGACAAGGGAGGTGTGTTCGTCCAATCTTCTTCATTTGAGCCTTCTTGAACTGTTCCGCACCCCGTAAATGATAATGCAACGACGAGGGTAACACCGAAAAGCGTGTTACGAAACCAGACTGGTATCATTGGAGACTCCTTCATTGGAATGGGATTTTGAAAAAGGCCATATGTGGTTCGCACAAATGTATCAAACGATGCCGGTAAAGTCAAGGAAAGCACAAACATCGGGCCTGTCGATTATTGTTCACTTCAATTGTATCTTCAAGCGCCGCGCAATCTTCCTGCCCACCTCTTGAACAACAGAGTCCGGAACGCCATCAATATGGGAGGACTGAAGCCGCATATCGCAAATGTCGTTAACGTAATCCACCACCACAAACTTCCGCCCATCGGTCACTGCGATTTCCGTCGAGAAAAAATCGAGCTTGCATATTTCATGAATTTTCCTGGTGACCAGCACAAGAGGGCGGAGGCGGTGCTTGGTCATTTCGTGATTCCTGAGAATCGAGTAGACATGCGTTTCATCGTCCCACCAGCAGGGGATAACGTCGCCAAATACGCAGAACACGCGAAACCATCCCTTCTTTCCATCAAGCCATGATGGATTGATTTTCTCCTGAAGAAGATACTTGTCGTTCCTGTGGTGCTGTCTCGATTTGATAATATCCTGCAGCGAAGCCGCGTTCAGCACCACGCCTATTCCCCCGCCGGTTGTATTTGCCGGCTTGATGATAAACGGCCATTTAAGTTTTGCAATGTCGCTAAGTCGGAGTTCTATTTCCTTCTTCTTTGTATACGGGGAGATGATGATGGAAAACGGGACTTCTATGCCCTTCTGGATGAACTCAAGGTGCATTATCGCTTTGTCGATTGCGTGGTGCACATTGTCCGGATGGTTGATCAAAACCGCCGAAGTCCGGCGCATTTGCAAGGCAAGTGGAGGAAACTTCTCGTCTCCATCCCCCGCCCTGTCCAGGAACGCGCCAAACTGGAGTTCGCCCTTCTGGATCTTGTGCAGTGTCTCCGTGACGTTGTGGTGTGTGATTGAATAGGAATGCATCCGATGGGCTTGGACGTGTCGTTCTAATATCGCAACGAACTCTCGATCGAGCTCCCAATCCCAGGCGATTGCGAGGTGGTAGTACTCTAACAAATTAAAACTCCTGTCCCGGAAGGACATATCGCAGAGATTTTTGGCTAAAACGGCCCAAATTCTCTACTTTTCCCTTGACTTTACGTTTGTTTTCCGTATCTTAACACACACCGGTGGGTAATAGTGGGTGAAAAGGGCGAAATCACCCTTCCCAATTTTTGCAAAATCTGCAAGGCCGCAATGTCTGCGTTCAAGGGTTCATATTCGTATTCCATCGACAGCAAGGGGCGCATCAACATTCCCGCCAAGTTGAGGAAGTATGTCGCGCCCGAGTCGAATGACACGTTCACCGTAACGCGCGGTTTCGAAAAGTGTATCTACATCTACCCGCACGACGAGTGGACAAAGCTCGAACAAGCAATCCGCGACCTCTCGCCAACAAACGCACAACACCGGTTTTTCATGCGCATGCTCTTGCACCAGGCGGCCGAATCCACGCTCGACGCGCAAGCACGTATCATCATTCCCAAAGACTTGCTGCAGTTTGCGTCGATCGAGAGTGAAGTCCTGATACTGGGAATTCTTGAGCACATCGAAGTATGGAACCCGAATGAATATAGCAAGTATTTGGCATCGCAGCAAAATAGTTATGAAGATGTCGCTCAAACTGTCCTGCAAAAGAAAGTCATGTGAGCAGTAGCTTTCACACTCCCGTGCTTCGCGATGAGAGCGTGAGATTCCTCATCTCCGGAGCGGATGGGGTTTATGTTGATGGAACGCTCGGTGGGGGCGGACACGCAGAGGCGATCTGCAGACAACTCGGGGGAAATGGACGTCTTATCTGTTTCGATGCCGATGAAGACGCCCTTCGGGTCGGGGCACAGCGGCTGCAGGAATTCTCGGAACGCGTGT
Organism: uncultured Chitinophagales bacterium; assembly: GCA_964370915.1. GTDB lineage: Bacteria > Bacteroidota > Ignavibacteria > UBA10030 > UBA6906 > CAADGV01. The sequence goes on along the minus strand of CAYJNF010000111.1, from coordinate 1,053 downwards.
CATTTGTTCATTCAAACTTCAGATATCTCCGGAGCGAATTGGCAAATCTGCACATTGCCCGGGTAAGCGGATTACTTCTCGATCTCGGTGTTTCGTCATATCAGATCGATGAAGAGTCAAAAGGTTTTTCCTTTCGTGCTGATGAGAAGATTGATATGAGGATGGATCGACGACAGGCACTTACGGGGTGGGATGTGGTCAATACGTATGAGGCCGAACGACTTGCCGATGTTATCTGGCGATATGGGGAAGAACGAAACTCCCGAAGAATCGCGCGCCGGTTGACCGAAGCAAGACCCGTGGATTCCACTGGAATGCTTGCTGCAGTCATAGAGTCGGCGGTGGGAAAGAAATTCATTGTCAAAACACTGGCTCGGGTGTTTCAGGCAATTCGCATGGAAGTCAATGATGAACTGAGAAGTCTGGAACAGGTGCTTGCCGATTCTGTGGAGTTGATTGCGCCGGGGGGGCGCATTGTGGTGATTGCCTATCACTCACTCGAAGATCGCATCGTGAAGACATTTTTCAAGAATGCATCTCTCGACCGAATTCCCTCCGGAAACAAGTACGTTCCCGACACACAGGTAACACCAACGCTGCGCGTCCTGACGAAATCACCGGTCATGGCGCGTGATGACGAGGTGGGCCGCAACCCTCGCGCACGAAGCGCAAAGATGCTGTCTCTTATACACATCTGACGCTGCCGACGATCTTACGCGT
>CAYJNF010000111.1:0-323 GCA_964370915.1 uncultured Chitinophagales bacterium | reverse complement strand
AAGATGAGGGCTGCGGAACGAGTGGCGTCCTGAAGAACAATCAGAACCGTATGGCAAAAAAATTCGCAAGCGATGTTGCAGATCTCGTCAATCGGGCCGATGGCGAAGCGCAGAACCTGAGAACTCCGAGGGTGAAGCCGGCACCGGCAGCTGAACGCATTGTCGAGCCGGATGCCCGCCGCGTGTACAGTGGCGATTCGAAACCCAAGAATCCCGGCTACGCGGCACGGCCGGCGAACAGGAAAATCACACAACAGAAACGTCGATCGACGTTCAACATGATTGCCGTACTGTTTGTCTCTGCGATAGCGATTGTTTTGTAC
>CAYJNF010000110.1:4468-9338 GCA_964370915.1 uncultured Chitinophagales bacterium | reverse complement strand
GTTCAACCGTACCGAGCCGTGCGACATTTGAGAAACGTATTCCGGCCTGAAAACCAACGCTCCTCAGCGTTGGGAGTGGACGGGTCCGGATGGCCACATCTACGACATCCACGACTTCCCTTTCACGGATGTGAACGGCTCCCCGCTCATCATGGAGGTCGGACTCGACATCACCGAAGAGAAAAAAGCACAGGAAGAACTCAAGAAGCATCGCGACAATCTTGAATCCCTCGTCCGCGAACAAACAAACGATCTGCGCGAGAGTGAAGAGCAGCTCCGTACGTTGTATGCGACGATGACGGAAGGTCTCGCCAACCACACAATTGTCTACGACGACGGAACCGCGGTTGACTACATCATTATGGATGTGAATCCTGCGTTCGAGAAGATTACCGGCCTTGCACGATCACGCGTGATTGGCAGGAACGCGTCTGAGGCATACGGCACGGGAAGTCCGCCGTTCCTGGATGTGTATGCGCGAGTGGCTTCCAGCGGTACACCGGAATATTTTGAAGTATTCTTTCCACCGATGGAAAAACACTTCGCGATTTCGGTCTTCTCACCGGGCAAAGGAAAGTTTGCAACCGTTTTCTCCGACATCAGCGAACGGAAACGGATGGAAGAGAAGCTCGCCATTGAACAACGGAACCTGCAATCGATTTTCGATGCTGTCAACGTCGGTATGCTGTTGATTGACCAGGATGGCAATGTCGTACGCGTGAATGATGTTGTAAAGCGCTGGGTGGGCAAGAACCAGGTGGTGCGCACGGATACGCAGCCGGGAAACACACTGCAATGCATTCATGCAATCAACGATCCGGCCGGCTGCGGGCGCACGCCGCACTGTGCCTCCTGTCTCATGCGCAAGTCGTTCGAGACGGTGCTGCGAACAGGAGAGGCAGTCCACGATGTCGTGGTGGAGACGGAACTCCAGCTTGATGGCAACGCTGTAAGGATGTGGGTTGACCTCAGTGTTGATCCGCTGGTTATTGACGGAAGAAACCACGCCATCCTCGCGTTAAACGATATCACCGATCGCAAGAAGACGGAGGAGACGCTGCTTGAAGCGGCGGCGCAGAAGCAAGCCGCCCAGTACGCCCGAAGCCTAATCGAAGTTTCCATCGATCCGCTGGTGACCATCTCTCCCGAGGGCAAGATCACCGACGTGAACGAAGCGACGGTGAAGGCAACCGGGGTATCGCGAGACAAGCTTGTGGGCACGGACTTCTCCAGCTACTTTACGGAGCCGGACCTTGCAAAGCAGGGGTATCAGCAGGTGTTTGCGCAGGAGTTTGTTACCGACTACCCTCTGACGATCCGCCGCCGAAATGGAACTTTGATGGACGTTCTGTACAACGCGAGTTTGTACAAGGATATCCACGGCAAAGTGCAGGGCGTGTTCGCGGCGGCGCGCGATGTGACAGTGCGAAAACAGGCGTCCCAATATGCGCGAAGCCTCATCGAAGCGTCACCTGATCCGCTGGTGACCATCTCCCCTGAAGGCAAGATCACCGACGTGAACGAAGCGACCATCAAGGCAACCGGCGCCCTCCGGGCGGAACTCGTCGGCACCGACTTCTCCAGCTACTTCACAGAACCGGAAAATGCGAAGCGGGGTTACCAACAGGTATTCGCAGAAGGGTTCGTTACCGATTACCCGCTGACAATCCGCCACCGGGATGGACATCTCATGGACGTTTTGTACAACGCAAGTCTGTACAAGGATACGCACGGCAGTGTGCTTGGCGTGTTTGCGGCGGCGCGCGATGTTACGGTCCAGAAAAAGGCCGAGTTGGAACTCAGGCGTCATAAAGAGAATCTTGAGGCGCTGGTAAAGGAGCGCACAGTTGAACTCGAAACGCTCAACAGTGAACTTGCGAGGTCCAACGAGAACCTTGAACAGTTCGCGTATGCTTCCTCGCACGATCTTCAAGAGCCGCTCAGAGTCATGTCCAGTTTCTCACAATTGCTGGAGAAGCGGTACAAGAACAAGCTCGATGCGGATGCCGATGAGTTCATCGGCTACATCGTCGGGTCGGCTGCGCGCATGCAGAATCTGATATCAGATCTTCTCGCGTATTCCCGTGCGGGACATAAAGACGCCGACGCGACCAATGTCGATTGCAGCAGGATTGTGCATCGAGTGGTGCAGAGCATGGCATCGACAATCGAATCCGCGGGTGGGCGGGTAACGGTCGACACCCTTCCGACGATCACCGCGCATGAGGCGAGCATTATCCAGTTATTCCAGAATCTCATTTCGAACGCGCTGAAGTTCCGGAGTGAAGAGCCGCCGGAAATTCACATCAGTGCAAAGAAGTCTGGCTCCGAGTGGGTCTTCTCCGTTCGCGACAATGGCATCGGCATCGAGCCGCAGTACAGCCAGCGGATTTTCATCATCTTCCAGCGTCTGCATACGCGGGATGAGTACAGCGGAACCGGCATAGGCCTGAGCATTTGTAAGAAGATAGTCGATAATCTAGGCGGTAAGATTTGGGTGGAATCGGACGACGGTAAAGGTTCAACATTTTATTTTACGATACCGGCGGGAAGAGGAAACAGGTAATGAGTGATGGTTTCTGTTGAACGGAAGTACTCTTTCTGTAGGGACACGGCATGCCGAGAGAAACAGATGAATAGCCCCGACATTCATGTCGGGGAAAGAGAGCAATAAACAAACGCGGGTTTTAACCCAACACGGCTGGGGATGATGTGGGGCTAAAGCCCAAAAGAGTTTTTGAGAATCTAATCCCCCGCCTGAAGGCGGCGGCAATTGATGCGGGGGATCGATGGATAGCCCCGACATTCATGTCGGGGAAAGAGAGCAATAAACAAACGCGGGTTTTAACCCAACACGGCTCGGATGATGTAGGGCTAAAGCCCAACGTGCTTTTGGGATTTGCGATCCCCAACCTGTCACGAAGTGATGGCTTCGCCAAAGGCTGGGGCAATTGAGAACAAAGCTTCTGAATTTCCGCGACATACAACACCTCACACGAAAGGATGAACGATGAATCATAGCGGCAACATTAATCCAATTGAAATACTCCTGGTTGAAGACAACCCTGCAGACGTGCGACTTACACAAGAAGCTCTCAGAGAAGAGAAGCTGCACAACAACCTGAGCGTCGTGAAGGACGGCGTTGAGGCACTGGCGTTCCTGCGCAAAGAGGGGAAGTACGCAGATGCCGTGCGTCCCGACCTGATTTTGTTAGACCTGAACCTGCCCCGGAAAGACGGCCGCGAAGTTCTCAGAGAGATAAAAGCAGACGAGAGTCTGAAATGCATCCCCGTGGTCGTGCTGACCGTGTCCGATGCCGAGGGTGACATTCTCAAGTCGTACAATCTGCACGCGAACTGTTACATCACAAAGCCCATAGACCTGCATCAATTTTCAAGAGTCGTGAAGTCAATACAAGACTTCTGGCTCACCATTGTCAAACTACCGCCAAAATAGGGTAGCATCATCATGGAACGGGATACAGTACGGGTACTTGCGGTTGAGGACAATCCCGCGGACTTCCGGCTTTTGAAGGAATACCTGCGGGACTATCCGAATTTTGAAATCGTCCATACCGGGACGTTGCAAGGGGCAATGAAGCTCCTCGCAGCGGATCGATTTGCCGTTGTGCTGTTGGATCTCAACTTGCCGGACAGCAGCTGCTTCGAGGGTCTTGAGAAAATTCTCGAGACAACGCCTGCTCCTCCTGTCATCGTGCTGACCGAGATTGCCGACGAGGAGACGGGACTTCTCGCCCTCTCCAAGAACGCGCAGGATTATCTTGTGAAGGGAAAGATCGACAGCAATACCATTGTCCGCAGTATTCGCTATGCCATCGCGAGGGACAAAGCCGAGGAGGCGATCCGGCAACTCAACGCCCAACTTGAGCAACGGGTCGCAGAGCAAACCTCAGAGATTCGCGCAGCAAACGAAATGTTAGAGCAACGCGTGGCAATGCGCACTGCCGAGCTGCATGTTGCCAATGAAAATCTGAACGCCTCGCGCATCGCTGCGCTCAACCTTATGGAAGACGCTCTTGAGTTACGGCGGCATGCCGAACTCGTGAGCGCCGAATTGCGTTCGAGCGAGGAACGGCTGAAGCGAGCACAGGAAATTGCTCGCCTCGGCAGCTGGGAGCTTGATCTCACCACTAACTCGCTCTCGTGGTCGGATGAAGCGTACCGGATTTTCGGACTGCAACCCCAGGAGTTTGCCGCCACCTACGAAGCGTTCCTTGATATGGTGCATCCCGATGATCGCGCCGCGGTCGATGCCGCCTATTCCCGCTCGGTGCATGAAGGACAAAACGCGTATGAGATCGAACACCGAGTTGTACGAAAATCGGACGGCGGGATTCGCACGGTGCATGAAAAGTGCGAACACGTTCGGGACGCCTCCGGCCAGATTATCCGTTCCGTCGGAATGGTGCACGACATCACCGAACGCAAAGAAGCAGAAAAACGTCTGCGCCTCCTCTCCACCGCGCTGGAGTCAGCGGCCAACAGCATTGTCATCACAAACCAACGGGGACAGATTCAATGGGCCAACCCGGCATTCACCAAGCTCACTGGCTACAGCACCGAAGAAATTCTTGGACGGAATCCGCGGCTGCTCAGTTCAGGGCGCCACACGCGCGAGTTCTATCGGGGCATGTGGGAAAAAATACTTGGCGGCGAGCCGTGGGCTGGCGAGGTGGTGAATCGACACAAGGATGGGACGCTGTACACCGATGAAATGACCATAACCCCGGTGCGCACGGGGGGCAAGGAGATAACACACTTCGTTGCAATAAAGGAAAACGTCACCGAGCGGAAACAAAAGGAGGAGGAACTTCATAGACTCAACCGCACACTCAAGGCGCTGAGCAAC